>JAYURF010000267.1:0-4850 GCA_043756365.1 Acidimicrobiales bacterium | reverse complement strand
CGTCCAGTGGGCGTGCGAGTTTGAAGCATCATCATGACGTCCCGGGGCCATGGCCTCGGGACGTCGTCGTTTGTCGGATCGGCTTAGGCCCCCCGAGTCGGTGGAAAAATGTAGGCCCACGAACGTCGAGAGCGCGAAAGCCTTGACTTTCGGGCGCGTTCAGGCTTACCGTTTCGCATTGACGAACCGTTCGGCGTGTGCCGGTCACGGTTGACGTTGCGTGTCCACGGTGGATAGGATCGTTCGTTGCCGTGCGTCTCGTCCCCTGTTCTCACACAGTGTCCGTCACGTTGCGCGCCCCGATGCTGATTGCACCTGACTGCACTGAGGAGTGAAGACTGTGGCCACTCGATCCACTTCCCGCGAGCGTTATTCGTTTGCCAACTTGGCTGACCCGCTCGAGCTACCCGATCTAATCGCGGTTCAGCGCGAGAGCTTCGAGTGGTTCCTGAACGAGGGGCTTGCCGAGACGTTCCGCGACATCTCCCCGATCAAGGACTTCAGCGAGGCGTTGCAGCTCGAGCTCGAGCTCGACACCGACGACGACGACCTGCGCCCACCGCCGAAGTTCACGGTGGAGGAGTGCAAGGAAAAAGACATGACCTACAGCGCGCCGATCTTCGTGCGCGCCCGGTTCATGAATCGCAACACCGGTGAGATCAAGGAACAGACCGTGTTCATGGGCGATTTCCCGATGATGACCGAGAAGGGCACGTTCATCATCAACGGCACCGAGCGTGTCGTGGTCAGCCAGCTCGTGCGGAGCCCGGGCGTGATCTTCGAAGCCGGCGAGCGGTACCGACTGCGTAACCTCAGCAAGCACCAGCTCGTCAAGGGCACGGTTCACCCGTACCGCGGCGAGTGGATGGAGTTCGATGTCGAGCACAAGCCGGGCAAGGACGTCACCGCCGGCACCCGCATCGCCCGCAAACGGCGGATGAGCATCTTCATCTTGCTGCGCGCTCTCGGCTACGACGAAGAGCACGCTCCCGGGTTCATCGAGCGTTTCGTCAGCCACTTCGACTTCCTCGAGGGTCAGTGGGAAAAGGAACGCCACATTGCGCCCACCCAGACCGAGTCGCTGATCGAGATCTACAAGCGTGCCCGCCCGGGCGAGCCGCCCACGCCGGAATCGGCCCGGGCGTACTTCCGCAACGCGTTCTTCGAGAACCGCCGCTACGACCTGTCGCGCGTCGGCCGCTACAAGCTCGATCGTAAGCTCGGCACCGAAGTCGCCAAGCTCGATGACCTGTTCGGTGCCGGCACCATCGAGCTTGGTTCGGCGTTCACGACCGACAACGACGATCCCACCAAGACCCCGTCGTTCAGCGAGGATGTGCTGCGCCCCAACGAAGTCGTCGCTGCGGTCAGCTACATGCTCCACCTCGTCAAGCAGGAGCCCGGCTACAGCCTCGACGACCAGGACCACTTCGCCAACCGCCGCATCCGCAGCGTCGGCGAGCTCATCCAGAACCAGGTGCGCATCGGTCTCAGCCGCATGGAGCGCGTTGTCCGTGAGCGGATGACCACCCAGGACGTCGAGGCGATCACGCCGACCACGCTGGTCAACATCCGCCCGGTCGTGGCGGCAATCAAGGAGTTCTTCGGCACCTCACAGCTGTCGCAGTTCATGGACCAGGTGAACCCGCTGTCGGGCCTCACCCACCGCCGCCGCCTGTCGGCACTCGGGCCTGGCGGCCTCAGCCGTGAACGTGCCGGCTTCGAGGTTCGCGACGTGCACTTCAGTCACTACGGCCGGATGTGCCCGATCGAGACCCCAGAGGGCCCGAACATCGGCCTGATCGGGGCGTTGTCCACCTTCGCCCGGGTCAACGAGTTCGGCTTCATCGAGACGCCGTACCGCGTGGTTGCCAACGGCAAGGTCACCGGTGAGATCCGCTACATGGCCGCCGACGAAGAAGAGAAGTACGTCGTTGCCCAGGCCAACACCCCGATCAACGCGGACGGGTCACTGAAGGGGACGAGGGTCTTGTGCCGGCGTAGCCCGCAAGCGGCCAGCCTCGAAGACTTGAAGCGGATGCTCGAAGCCGAGAGCTTCTTCGGCGCCACCACCGACATCGCGTCCGTCACCCCCGACGAAGTGCAACTGATGGACGTGAGCCCGCGCCAGATCGTGTCGGTCGCCACGGCCCTCATCCCGTTCCTCGAACACGACGACGCGAACCGCGCCCTGATGGGTGCCAACATGCAACGTCAGGCGGTCCCGTTGCTGCGCGCCGAGGCCCCCTACATCGGCACCGGCATCGAAGACCGCGCCGCTCGAGATGCAGCCGATCTCGTTCAGTCCACCGGCAGCGGTGTGGTCGGCGAGGTCAGCGGCGAGTCGATCACGGTCAACTACGACGAGGGCGGCAAGCAGGTCTACCGCCTGTCGAAGTTCCGTCGCTCGAACCAGGACACCTGCATCAACCACCGGGTCCGGGTGAAAGAGGGCGACACCGTCGTGACCGGGACGATCCTCGCCGACGGTCCATCCACCGATCATGGCGAGCTTGCGCTCGGCAAAAACCTGCTCGTGGCACTGATGCCATGGGAGGGCTACAACTTCGAGGACGCGATCATCCTCAGCGAGCGCCTCGTCAAAGACGACGTGCTCACCTCGATCCACATCCACGAACACGAAGTCGACGCCCGTGACACCAAGCTCGGGCCGGAAGAGATCTCCCGTGACATCCCCAACCTGAGCGACGACATCCTTCGCGACCTCGACGACCGCGGCATCATCCGCGTCGGCGCGGAAGTCGGCCCCGGTGACGTGCTGGTCGGCAAGGTCACCCCGAAGGGCGAAACCGAGTTGACCCCCGAGGAGCGTTTGCTGCGAGCCATCTTCGGCGAGAAGGCCCGCGAGGTCCGCGACACCAGCCTGAAAGTGCCCCACGGCGAGAACGGCAAGGTCATCGACGTCAAGGTGTTCAACCGCGACGACGGCGACGAGTTGCCGCCCGGCGTCAACCAGCTGGTGCGCGTGTACGTCGCCCAGAAGCGCAAGATCTCCGTCGGCGACAAGCTCGCCGGTCGTCACGGCAACAAAGGCGTCATCTCCAAGATCCTCCCGATCGAGGACATGCCGTACACCGCGGATGGCACTGCCGTCGACATCATCTTGAACCCACTTGGTGTGCCGAGCCGGATGAACGTCGGTCAGGTGCTCGAAGCGCACCTCGGCTACGCGGCGCGCTGGGGTTGGACCGACGTCAAGAACGGCGGCACCAAGGTCGGCGACGATCCGATCCGCGGCACCGAGACCAAGACCCGCCCGAACACCAAGCCGTCCACGTTCGTGGCCACGCCGGTGTTCGACGGTGCGCACTGGGACGAAGACGAGACGGCCGGCAAGCACCCGACCATCCAAAGCATCCTCGAAAACCTCAACCCGGAAACCGTTGATGGTGCCCGCCTGATCGGAACCGACGGCAAGACCATGCTGTACAACGGCCGCACCGGCGACCCGTACGACAACCGGATCACCATCGGCTACATGTACATCTTGAAGCTCGCCCACCTGGTCGACGACAAGATCCATGCCCGTTCCACCGGTCCGTACAGCATGATCACCCAGCAGCCGCTCGGCGGCAAGGCCCAGTTCGGCGGCCAGCGCTTCGGCGAGATGGAAGTGTGGGCACTCGAGGCCTACGGCGCGGCGTACTGCTTGCAGGAACTGCTCACCATCAAGAGCGACGATGTGCTCGGCCGAGTGAAGGTGTACGAGTCGATCGTCAAGGGCGAGAACGTGCCAGAGCCGGGCATCCCCGAGAGCTTCAAGGTGCTCATGAAGGAGATGCAGGCGCTGTGCCTCAACGTCGAGGTGCTCCAAGCCGATGGCACCGAGATCGAGATGCGCGAGATCGACGAAGACGTGTTCCGCGCCGCCGAAGAGCTCGGTATCGACATCAGCCGCCCCGAGCGCGGCACCGACGAAGACGACCGCGAGCGTGCCGCACGCCGCGAACGCGCCTACTGATTCCGACCGAACTGACTGACCGAGAACTGACGAGAGACGAGAGGCGCCGACGATGCTTGATGTAAACATGTTCGACCAACTGAAGATCGGTCTGGCTACGGCCGACCACATCCGCTTGTGGTCACACGGAGAAGTGAAGAAGCCCGAGACGATCAACTACCGCACGCTGCGCCCCGAAAAGGACGGCTTGTTCTGCGAGAAGATCTTCGGGCCAACCCGCGACTGGGAGTGCTACTGCGGCAAGTACAAGCGGGTGCGCTTCAAGGGCATCGTGTGCGAACGCTGCGGTGTGGAAGTGACCCGCTCGAAGGTCCGCCGTGAGCGGATGGGCCACATCGAGCTCAGCGCGCCTGTCGTGCACATCTGGTACCTGCGTGGTACCCGTTCGTGGTTGGCCTACCTGTTGGCCGGCATCGAGCCGAAAGAGGAGCTCAAGGCCAAGCAGCTCGAAAAGGTCATCTACTTCGCGGCCAACCTCGTCACCTGGGTCGACGAGGATGCCCGGCACGAGAACATGACGTCGCTCGAAGCCGAGTTCCTCGAAGAACGCGAAGCGATCCGCAAGGAACTCGAGCTGGCCATCGATCGCCGCTACAAGGACCTCGAAGATGAAGCGACACGCACCGAGGCCGAGGGTGCCGACGCGCGCAAGCTGAAGACCGTGGCCGAAAAAGAAGTGCAAGCCATCCGCGACCGCTATGAGATGGAGCTCGATTTGGTGCAGCGCACCTGGGACGAGTTCCGCAAGCTGCACGGCCGCCTGATCATCGACGACGAACTGTTGTGGCGTGAGCTGCGCGACCGGTACGGCGACTACTTCGAAGGTGGCACCGGCGCCGACTCGATCAAGGCCCTGATCGACCGGATC
>JAYURF010000266.1:0-1794 GCA_043756365.1 Acidimicrobiales bacterium | reverse complement strand
CGACGGGCTCGATGACGAGGCGCTCGCGGCGCTCAACCGGGAGCGGGGCATGGCCCTCGACCCTGCCGAGTTGCGAGCCATCGCCGACTACTTCGCCGCCGCCGGCCGCACCCCCACCGACGTCGAGTTGGAAACCCTCGCCCAAACCTGGAGCGAGCACTGCGCGCACAAGACGTTCCGCGCGCTGGTCACACTGCCCGACGGTTCGCAGGTGCAACCGCTCCTCACCCAACTGCGCGACGCGACCGACACCATCGATGCGCCGTTCGTTCGCAGCGCATTCGTCGGCAACGCCGGCATTTTGTCGTACGTACCCGGGATTACGGTGGCGGTGAAAGCCGAGACGCACAACCACCCGTCGGCGATCGAACCGTTCGGCGGGGCGAACACCGGTGTCGGCGGCGTGATCCGCGATGTGATGGGCGCAGCCCACCACCCGGTCGCCACCACCGATGTGCTGTGCTTCGGACCGGCCGATCTCGCCCATGGCGACGTGCCGCCGGGCGTGATCCATCCGCGCCTGGTGCGTGAAGGCGTCGTCGCCGGCGTGGCCGACTACGGCAACAAGATCGGGCTGCCGACAGTGGCCGGCGCAGTGCTCTACGACCCCGGCTACACGGCCAATCCACTGGTGTTCTGTGGATGCATCGGTACGGCCGCCGAGCGCGCACCCTTGACCGGTCCGCATTGCGACGATCTGGTGGTGGTGCTCGGCGGGCGAACCGGGCGTGACGGCCTGCGCGGGGCCACGTTTTCGAGCGCCACGATGGATGCCACCACCGGCGACGTGGCCGGCGCGAGCGTGCAGATCGGCGACCCGATCACCGAGAAGCTGCTCATCGATCTGCTCGCAGACGTGCATGGCCTCTACTCGGCGATCACCGACTGTGGGGCCGGCGGGTTGTCGTCGGCGATCGGCGAAATGGCCGAGCATTCGGGTGCGGATGTCGACCTCGCCGTCGCCCCGTTGAAGTACCCGGGACTGGCACCGTGGGAGATCTGGTTGAGCGAAGCTCAGGAGCGGATGGTGGTCGCGGTGCCACCCGCACAGCTCGATGACTTCGCCAGGATCGCGCAGCGTCACGCCGTCGAACTCACGGTGCTCGGCACGTTCACCGGCGACGGCGTGTTGACGGTGCGCCACGGCAACGACGTGGTGCTGCAACTCGACACCAAGTTCCTCCACGACGGACGGCCGCAGCGCACGCTCGCGGCTGTGCTGCCCGAGCCGCACCGTAACGGTGCCGTTCCGCGCTGCGAGTCGGCAGCCGACACGCTGCTGGCACTGCTCGCCCACCCGAACATCGCCTCGAAGGAGGCAGTCATTCGCCGCTACGACCACGAGATCCTTGGCGCCACCGTCGTCCGCCCGCTCGTAGGTGTCGATCGCAACGCACCCGCCGATGGTGTGGTGATCGCCGGGCCTTCCGCCCGGCACGGTCTGGCGATCGGCATCGGCGTCAACCCGTGGTACGGCACCGTCGACGCCGAACGAATGGCGCATGCGGTGATCGACGAGGCGATCCGCAACGTGGTCGCCGTCGGCGCCGACCCGTCGACAATCGCGCTGATGGACAACTTCTCGTGGGGCGACCCGCGAAGGCCAACCACGATGGGCGACCTTGTCGCGACGGTGGAGGCGTGCTGCGCCGCATCGGTCGCGTACGCGGCCCCGTTCGTCAGCGGCAAGGATTCGCTGAACAACGAGTACACCGGTTCCGACGGCGAGCGTCACAGCGTGCCACCCACGCTGGTGATCACCGCCGTCGCCCACGTACCGGATGCAGATCACGT
>JAYURF010000265.1:0-4852 GCA_043756365.1 Acidimicrobiales bacterium | reverse complement strand
AACCCGGCTGAGTTCGCGAGTGCGGTCACTTCGGTGAGCTCGCCGTCCACCATCCGGACGCGTCGCTGGGCGCGTTGGGCGACGTCGTTGTCATGGGTGATGACCAGCACGGTGAGGCCTTGTTGACGGAGATCATCAAAAAGATCGAGCACCGATTCGGTGTTGCGCGAATCGAGGTTACCGGTCGGTTCGTCGCACAGCAGCAGGCTGGGCTCGCCGAGCAACGCCCTGGCGATGGCGGCCCGCTGACGTTCGCCGCCCGACAACCTGCCCGGCTCGAAACCCAGCCGGTGACCGAGTCCAACCCGCTCGAGCGCTTCGACGGCGCGGCGGCGGCGGTCCTTGCGCGACGTGCCGAGATACAGCTCACTCAACATGACGTTCTCCTCCACCGTCCGGTAGGCAAGGAGATGGAAGCTCTGGAAAACGAACCCGATCCGCCGGCCTCGTTCGGCGGCACGACCGTTGTCACTGAGCAGGGCGGTGTCAATGCCATCGAGGAGGTAGCGGCCCTCACTCGGGCGGTCGAGCAGACCGAGCACGTTCAGCAACGTTGATTTCCCCGACCCGCTCGGCCCAACGATGGCGAGGTGTTCGCCGGAATGCACCACAAGGTTGACATCGCGCAGCGCTTCGACCGGCGGATCGGTGTCGAACACCCGCCACACCCCGTCGAGCGCCACCACCGGATGCACAATTCGATCCGGCGGCGACGCCGGCATCTGCAGCGACGCCGCGTCGAGTGCGGTCATCGTTCAGTTGTCTCGGTGTCGGAACTGGAATCTGAACTGGAGTCCGATCGGCGGCGACGTTGGCCGCTGTCGCGTCCAACAACTACCCGGTCCCCCTCGTTCAAACTGGCACCGCCCATTGGCGAGATCTCGGCGTACCCCTCGGCGCTCAGGCCGACCGTGACCTTGACGAACTCGACATCGTCGACCCCGTCTCCGTGTTCGACCTCGATCCGCGAGTCACCATCGGGTCCAACCGACAGCGCCGCCACCGGCACGGCAAGCACATCGCCGGCAGTCGACGAGACGGTGATCGAGATGCGTGCCCGCCAACCGAGGAAGTTGGCCAGCATCGCCGGGTCGTCGGGCTCGACCACCACGGTGAGCCGGCCCGTCTCACCACCTTGGTCCCCACCGCCTTGCTCGCCGCCGCCTTGGTCGCCAGCGGCAGCGGGCGCCTTGATCTCGACGAGCGTGCCGGTCGTGGTGACGTCGGCATCTTGGATCACGATTTCGACCGGCGTAGGAACCACCACCAGATCTGCGTCGGCGGCGGAAATACGTCCCTGCACCAACGTCGTGGTCCCCGATACGGTGGCCACTGGGTCGGCCGGCACCTTGCCGGCCTCGGCTGATACCTGGGTGATGGTGGTCGGCAGCGACGGCAGGAAGACCATCTCGCCGGCCGGCATCTTCGTGCCGATGTCACTGGCAAGTGCGAACAGATCGAGGCTTGCCTGATCGAGCAACTCCTCGGCCGCGCCCACGGCTTCATTCGCCAACGACACGTCCTTCACCTCGAGCGCTTCGATGTAGGTGAGCTCTGCCAGCCTCAGCGCGTCGGCTGCGGCCGCGATCGCAGTTTGCACCTCAACACCGGTTTGGTCGCGTTCACTGATCGAGCGGACGACCGCGGTGTCGGCCTCGACCAATGCCTGGTCGGCTGAACGGAGATCGGCATTGAAGGTGGCCAGTTCGGCGGCGGTGTACGGCTCGGTCGTGTCAGGGTTCCGCGCGCCCGGTGCCGCAGCGGTGTCACGGGCGGCCTTGGCCAGGTCGCGGGTGACCTTGGCACCATCGCGCGTGGCGATGGCAGCAGCGACCGCGACGAGCGCATCGGCGTTGCGGCGGTCGGCGGTGGCCTGGGCAGCAGGCACTGCGTCCTTCGCAGCCTGTAACGCCTGCTGCTGGCGGAGCAGCTCGGCCCCGCTGAGCGGCTTGCCCGCATCGGCGAGGTCTTGGCGGGCGCGGGTGAGCCCCTGCTTAGCATCGTTGACCGCTTTCTCGGCGACCTGCAGCCGGTCGCGCTGATCTCCGCTCGGGCCTTCGCTGCTGTAGCCGTTGTCGGCATACATGGCGTCGACCGCCGCTTCGGTGGCGTTGTCGTAGATCCCGTCGACCGGGCCGGGGTCGAAGCCCAGCCGAGCAAGGGCGGCTTCCAGCTGCTCGACATCGGGGCCCGATGTGCCCGGCTCGAATGGCCGGTAGGTGGGCAACTCGCCGACGAACACGAACACCGGGCGGCCCGAAACCTCCAACGCGATGTCGCCCTCGGCCAACTCCACGTCGAGTTCGGGAACCTTGGTGATGATCTGGGTGCTGCCGCCACTCGCGCCGACCGAACCCACCAGGCGCAACGGCGTGGGCTCGTTGTACTGGATGTCGCCGTTGGCGATGAGGCGCGACACCAGGGACCGACGCTCGACCGGGACGGTGATGCGCGACGGCTCGGGCGGAGCGGCCTCAGCGGCCGCGTCGGCGGGAGACTGAAGGCTGCGGCCGACCACGATTCCTGCCCCGGCCGATACCACTGATGCGGCGACGACGACCAAGGCGAGGTTGCGCCGGCGATGACCGGCGGCCCGAGATGAGGCCATCACTCCTGCTCGCCGAGCTCGGGGAACTCGGCGATGAGATCGTCGACCATGCGCTGCTCGGCGTCACGGCGGGCCTGCGAAAGGTTCGCTTCGTCCTGGCACACCTGATCGTCGGCCCACAGCGCGAGCTCCTCGGCCCGGAGGTCGTCGAGGTCCGCCTCATCGATCTCCTGCGGCTCACCGTCGATGGCGATCGCCGGCGTCGTCGCTTCGACTACGGCCGAGGATGCGACCGGGCCGTCGGACGTGGTGCTGTAGCCCTGCAGCACGTTGAGTTGGTTGTAGAGGTACTCGTTGATCTTGTCGGGCGTGTCGAACTCGTTGCTCGAATCGAGCTTGTCCATGCATTCGGCCCACACCTCCATGGCGTCGGCGACGCCGGGATCGCTGGCCTGGTCCTCGTACAGCTCGTTCAGCCGCTGGCTGATGTCAGGATCGTCGTAGGGCGAATCGCCGTACACCTCGAAGCGGGCCTTGCCCTCGCAGCCGCGCTCGTCCACGGGCGGGGGGACGTACACGTCGCCTTCTTGCATTTCCATGCCACTCTGGTCGCCGTACAGGGAGATGTAGTACTCGTCCATCTCCTCCTGCGCGAGTGACTCGACGTACTCCTGGTTCGGATCCTCGAAGCTGAATCCGCCGTCGGCGCCTTGCAACTCGTAGTTGCGGGCCACCCCGTAACCGTACTTCTCGCCGTATGCGACGGGGTCGGCCATTTGTTCTTCGTACTCGTCCTGGTACGGATTCGAGGCGGAGTAGTCGACCGCCTCGTACTCCCAACCCTCATCTTTCATGCACTCGACGACACCTTGTTGGACGTTCAACTCACGTTCACGCTGTTCGGCCGGGGAGATGTCGTAGCCCATCAGCTTGGCCATCGGGCCGTTCTGGAAGGTGAACGCCTCCTCGGCGGCCCCCTCCTTGGGCGATCCACATCCCGCCACAAGCAACACCGTTGCCGAGGCGCTGACGAGAAGGCCTCGGCGGCCCGCCTGGTGAGTAGCCCGGCGAGTACGAGGAGCAGAGACGGCTGTCATGACAGTTCTGACGTCTAGCTGACCCATTCCGTTCCCAGAAGTTTTCCGCAACATGCCCATCCCCTTGTTGCATGCCGCGTCCGGTGCGGCACGGCCATTCACTTTTCGAAATTCTCCCAGTACCGGCTCGGCGTTGGACCGCGCTGGCCCTGGTACTTCGATCCCCGCGCACCGCTGCCGTAGGGCTTGTCGGCCGGGGTGGTCATCTGCATGAAGCTCACCTGGCCGATCTTCATCCTTGGGTACAGCGTGATCGGCAGTGTCGCAATGTTGGTCAGCTCGAGGGTTACATGCCCGTCGAAGCCGGCGTCGATGAACCCCGCCGTCGAGTGAATGATCAGCCCGAGCCGGCCGAGGCTGGACTTCCCCTCGATCCGCGAGACGAGGTCGTCGGGTACCCCGATCCGCTCGAGCGTGCTACCGAGGACGAACTCACCGGGATGGAGCATGAACACCCCGTCGTCGGCAATCGTGATCAGTTCGGTCAGGTCTTCCTGGTTCTGCTTGACGTCGATCAGGCTCGACGTGTGATTGCGGAACACGCGGAACAGATTGCCGATCTTCACGTCGATCGACGACGGCTGCACGCAGCGCTCGTCGAAGGGATCGATCACGATGCGGCCGGCTTCGATCTGCTCGCGCAAGCTGCGGTCGGAGAGAATCACGGCGTCAACCTAGTAGAGCGGCCCAGCGGCCCGGCCCTCACGTGCGTAGCGGCTCGTTCAGCGTCGACGGTTGTTGACAACCGGCACGGGGACCAACGCCACCGGGGCCGTCGACCAACCCGGGAAGGCCAATACGGACGCGCCGCCCCATGCCGCGAAGCTGAACCAGTCGTTGAGGTGGATGCCATGAGTCGCGCTGATTTGAACGACCACTGGGCCCGACCACGGATTCGAGTCGATGATCCACCGCAGCCCGACGAGGAGCAGTGTTAGCGCGCCAGCGAGGCGTCCGGCATGACGGGTCATGCAGACATCATCGTGCATAATCACGCGGAACTTGAGTCGGGTTCGTGTTCAAGGTCTCGCGGGCGTGTCGAGGCCGGCTCGTGGGTGTCACCTCGGGGCTGCGGTGCAGGTGCCAGTGGCGCTAACCTGGCGGCGCTCCAGTGACGGATTCCGTCGCCGACGCGGGTGTAGTTCAGAGGCAGAACATCAGCTTCCCAAGCTGAGAACGCGGGTTCGATTCCCGTCACCCGCTCCAT
>JAYURF010000264.1:0-4860 GCA_043756365.1 Acidimicrobiales bacterium | reverse complement strand
CGGTGTGGCTGTACTTCACGGGCATCACCCCTGCCGGGGGTGCGCTGGTGACGCTCAGCAGCAGCGATCCCACGCGTGTGACGGTTCCGTCGTCGATCCTGGTCCCGGCCAACAGCGGGTCCAGCCTCTTCGATGCGGCCATCAGCAGTTCCGCTTCGTCCGGCACGGTCACGATTTCGGCGACGTACAACGGCGTCACGCGGTCGGCGGTGCTGACCATCTCCGCAACGACGTTGTTCCGGATCATCACCGAGTCGCCCCTGCCGAACGCCCGGGTGGGCGAGAACTACGCGGGGTTCATCGAGGCATGTTGTGGCCAAGGCGGGCCATACACATGGTCACTCGTCAGCGGCACCGTTCCCGATGGTTTGAGGTTCGCCGGGAACGATCTGCAACTGACACGGACCACCGGCGTGACCGGGGTTGCCACTCGCGTGCAGACCACCACCTTCACCGTGCGGGCGCGCGACGGAGCGGGTAATACGGCAACCAAGACGTTCAGTCTGACAGTGGATCCGGCCAACCCTCTGATCGTCAACAACGGGACGGACGTGTTGACTTCTGGACGCGTCGGAGTCGCCTACGACAACGGTCTGTTCCCCCTCGGCGGCACGCCTCCTTGGCGATGGTCGCACGTCAGCGGCACGCTGCCACCGGGGCTCAGAGTGCAGGCTTCCCCGGGTCGCGTGCTCGGCACGCCCACGACAGCGGGCACGTTCACGTTCACCGTCAGGGTCGACGACAGTGCCGGGCAATTTGCGACGCAGCAGTTCACCATCACCATCACGACCTGAATCCAACGGAGCGTCCCCTACAGGGGACCGAAGCGGGCGAGCTCGTTTTCGTCGGGGGCGAATTGACTCGGGCCAACGTGGGTGTCGAGCCACGCATTGAGGTCAGCCGCTTGCACCCAGGTGTCGCGCACTCGCGTCGTGACCGCCTTGGTCTTCATCCATGCGGCAACCGGCCATTGCCGCGTGGCGACGACCCCCTTCAGGCGGAGCAGTTCGATCCGTGGGTGATCACGCGGGTAGCCGCGCGGTGCCGTTTTCAGTTCGCTCATCGCCGTGATCGACTGACCCCGTTTGCGGAGCTCACGACACAGCCCGTCGATCTCGGCCCCGGTGGCAGGCGCATCGATAGCTCGCCGGAGGCGGTCGAGTTGATCGGTGGCCATCTCGTAGTACCCCGATCCAGCGAACATGCCGGCGGCCGACAGTTGCACGTACTGGCCGGCGCCGCCCTCGCTCTCGCCGTACGCGCCGATGTGATCCTTGTACGGCGTCTTGTCCTTGGAGAAGCGAACGTCCTTGTTCGGCCGGAACACGTGGAAGGGCCCGTACTCGCCAAGCTCGCCGAGCAGTTCGTCCATCGGCTCGCGAACGAACCTTCGGTAATCGCCCTTGTTCGCCTGCCAGAACGTGCGCGTGTTGTCGGCGGCGAGCCGCTCGTAGAAGTGGAACGCATCGTCGGAGAAGCCGCGAAAGGTCATCTACGCAACGTTACGCGCGCGTCTGCAATGCTGACCGCGTGGCGCTGCTGGCGATCGATCAGGGAACGTCGTCGACCAAAGCGGTCGTGCTCGATGGAGACCGCTTGCTCGGGATGGGCGAGGTCGCGGTCGACGTGCGCGCATCGGTCGACGGTGCCGTCGAGTGCGACGCTGCGCAGTTGTGGCTCAGCGTGGTCGGCGCCGTCGAGATCGCCATCGAACAGGCCGGCCGGCCCACCATCGAAGCGATCGGCTTAGCCAACCAGGGCGAGACCGTGGTCGCGTGGGATCGCCCGTCGGGTCGGCCCCTCGCCCCAGCGGTGGTGTGGCAAGACCGCCGCTCGACTGACGTGTGCCGGCTGCTCGAACGGCATGCTCCCCGGCTCGCGGTGATCACCGGCCTGCCACTCGATCCGTACTTCGTCGCTCCGAAGATGCGCTGGCTGCGCGAACGTGTCGACGACGGCGCGGTGATCACCACGACCGACACGTGGCTGCTGCACCGCATGTGCGGCGAGTTCGTCACCGACGTCGCCACGGCGGGACGCAGCCTGTTGCTCGACCTGAATACCACGTGCTGGAGCGAGGAGGCGTGCGCCGCCTTCGACATCGCGCCCGACGATCTGCCCCGGATCGTCGGCAACGCGGAGCCGATCGGCGAATGCACCGCATTCGGATTCTCGGCAGCGGTGACTGGCGCGTGCGTCGACCAGCAGGCGGCGCTGTTCGCCGAGTCATGCCACGACCTCGGCGATGCGAAGTGCACCTACGGCACCGGGGCGTTCCTCCTCGCCTGTGCCGGACGGGCCCCGGTTCGCTCGACCACCGGCCTCGCCGGCTGCGTTGCGTGGCGCATCGGCGACGCAACCACGTGGTGCCTCGACGGGCAGGTGTACACCGTCGGTGCGGCGGTGAGCTGGTTGATCGAGATGGGGATCATCGACGACCCGGCCGACCTCGACCGGATTGGGTCGAGCGTCGGCGACGCGGGTGGCGTCACGTTCGTGCCCGCCCTCGCCGGGCTCGCCGCTCCGTACTGGCGTCCCGACGCGAAGGCAGCCTTCACCGGGCTGTCACTCGGCACCGAGCGCGGGCACCTGGTGCGTGCCACCCTGGAGGGGATCGCGGTACAGGTGGCGCTGCTCGCTCGAGCGGCGAGCACCGATCTCGGCTCGCCGCTCACACGTCTGCGTGTCGACGGCGGCGTAACACGCTGCGCCCTGCTGCTGCAGATCCAGGCCGACCTCGCACAGGTCCCTCTGCAGGTGTACCCCTCGCCACACGCCACGGCCTTCGGCGTTGCCGCGTTTGCCAGGATTGGCCTCGGGACAGGCGCACCGGGCACCGTTGTGGGCACCGGCACCGGCACCCGCACCGGCACCTGGCGACCGGAGCGCACCGTCGAGCCCCAGGCCAGCGCGACCGAAGCGGAGGAACGTATCCACCGCTGGCAAGTCGTTGCAGATGCAACGATGCTGCTATGACCGTCGGCGCGTTGCAGCAGGCCGACGAATTCATTCACGACGTCGCCGTGATCGGCGCCGGCGTGGTGGGGTGCGCTGTCGCCCGCCTGCTCACGATTCACGGCGCGTCCGTGGTGGTGCTCGAACGCAGCGGCGACGTCGGAGCAGCGACGAGCAAGGCAAACACGGCCATCCTGCACACCGGCTTCGATGCCACGCCAGGTTCGGTCGAGGCGCGCCTGGTCGCGCGCGGGTACGGGTTGTTGCGCACCTACGCACCGTCGGTCGGCGTGTCGATCGAAGAGACAGGCGCGCTGTTGATCGCATGGGACGACGGCCAACTCGCGTCACTCAACGGGGTCCAGATGAAGGCGGCGGCCAACGGTTATGACCGGACCGAGGTCATCGACGCCACCGAGGTCCGCTCGCTCGAGCCCCACCTTGGGCCGGGCGCGTTGGGCGGGCTGCTCGTGCCCGACGAGCACATCATCGACCCGTGGAGCACCCCGATCGCGTTCGCCACCGAAGCCCACGCCAACGGTGCCGTGTTCGTACTGAACTTCGCGGTCGACACGGTGTCGGTCGGGGCCGAGATAACCACGCTGCGCTGTGCCGACCAGCGCCGGGTCGCGGCCCGGTTCGTGGTCAATTGCGCGGGTCTGCACGGCGACACGGTGCACCGGATGTTCGGCTTCGACGGCTTCTCGATCCACCCGCGACGTGGCGAGCTGATCGTGTTCGACAAGCTCGCCAGGCCGTTGCTCTCGCGCACGATCCTGCCGGTGCCGACACCGACCACCAAGGGAGTGCTCGTCGCCCCGACGGTGTTCGGCAACGTGATGCTCGGGCCCACAGCCGACGACATCGACGACCGCGCCGCAACCGGCACAACCAGAGACGGCCTTGACGATCTCTTGATGAAAGGCAGACGAATTCTTCCGGATCTGCCCGATCACGAGGTGACCGCGGTGTACGCCGGGCTGCGTGCCGCCACCGAACACAGCGACTACCAGCTCTCTGCCCATGCCGACGCCCGCTACGTGTGCCTCGGCGGCATCCGCTCCACCGGCCTCACCGCGTCAATGGCGCTGGCCGAACACGCGCAGAGCTTGCTGTCCGGGATCGGCCACGATGCCTCCGCCAACGAAGCCCGCGGGCTGGTGGCCATTCGCCTGACCCCGCTGGGCGAGGCAGACGACCGCCCATACCGGAATGGGGGCAGGATCGTGTGCCACTGCGAGCGGGTCACCGAAGGCGAGATCGTCGATGCGTGCACCGGCCCACTCCCCGCCATGAACGTCGATGGATTGCGGCGCCGGACGCGCGCGCTCGCCGGACGGTGCCAGGGTTTCTACTGCTTCGCCGAGATCTGCTCGCTCACGACATGGGATCCCAGCGCGTGAACCGTCTCCGTGTCGCCAACGAAACCCTCGATGGGCACGTGATCGTGGTTGGCGGCGGACCGGCGGGCCTGTCGGCCGCGATCGAGCTTCGCCGCGCCGGCGTCGACCGCGTGACGGTGGTGGAGCGAGAACGTGAGCTCGGCGGAATCCCACGACACACCGACCACCTCGGGTTCGGCATCCGTGATCAGCACCGGATACTGAGCGGCCCTGGCTACGCGCGCCGCCTCCGCTCCGCCGCCGAGCGGGCAGGGGTGCAGTCACGAACTGCGACGACCGTGGTGCACATCTCCGGGTCCGGGGTCGAGCTCGCCGACGGTTCGACGGTCGCCGCCGATGCGGTGGTGCTCGCCACCGGGGTCCGCGAGCGTCCTCGATCGGCCCGCCTGATACCCGGCGACAGGCCGGCAGGTGTGTACAACACCGGAACCGTGCAGCAACTCACCACGTTGTACGGCCTGCCGGTCGGGCGCCGCGCGGTGATCGTGGGGGCCGAGCACGT
>JAYURF010000263.1:0-4860 GCA_043756365.1 Acidimicrobiales bacterium | reverse complement strand
CGGGCCGGATGCCGACGATCGCCTCGCTGCGTTCCACCAACCCGGCCGGAAAGATGTTCATCGGCGGGGTTCCGATGAACTGCGCCACGAACACCGATTCCGGCCGGCCGTAGACCTCGGCTGGGGTGCCCACCTGTTCGATGCGGCCACGGTTCATCACCGCCACCCGGCTACCCATCGTCATCGCCTCGACCTGATCGTGGGTGACGTAGACGAAGGTGGACTCGAGTCGCTGATGCAGCGCGACCAGTTCGGCACGCGTCTCGCCGCGCAGCTTCGCATCGAGGTTCGACAACGGTTCGTCCATGCAGAACACTGCCGGCCGACGGACGATCGCTCGCGCCAGCGCGACCCGCTGACGCTGCCCACCGCTGAGCTGGCCGGGCTTGCGTTTCAGCAAATCGGTCAGGCCAAGCAACGTCGCCGCCGCTTCGGCCTGCTCGGCCCGGTCCTTCGGCGGGACCTTGCGTACCTTCAGGGGGAACTCGATGTTGGCCTGCACGGTCTTGTGCGGGTACAGCGCGTAGCTCTGGAACACCATGGCCACGTCGCGGTGCTTGGGCTCCATGTCGGTGACATCGGTTTCGCCGATGAACACCGCACCTGCGGTCGGTTGCTCGAGACCGGAGATGATCCGCAAGAGCGTGCTCTTGCCGCACCCGGACGGGCCGAGCAGGATCATGAACTCGTGGTCGTGGATGTGCAAGGTGACGTCATCGACCGCAACCGACGCGGGGTCGCCGCTCTCGCCGACTGGGCCGAAGGTCTTGGTCACGGATTCGAGTCGCACACTGGACACGACCGCACCATATGCCAGCGCGACCGGCGACGTCTGGGCTGACGGGGGCTGGCCGTGGTCGGTATCCTCACGTTCGTGTCCGAGTGGAGCCCCGATCCCAACCCGAGCGAAGCAAACATGACCGGCCCAGGTCCGAGTCGCGGCGGCTCTCCGGTCACCGCCGAGCCTGTCACCGCCGAGCCGGTCGCCACCGAGCCGGTCGCCAGCGAGCCGGGGTTCGTGCACTCGGTGCCGGTGCCGGCACCAGCGCTTGATCTCGACTCGATCGAGCGGGACCTGGCCGACGTGGAGCGCGCCTTGGAACGGCTCGATTCCGGGGAGTACTGGACCGACGAGGTCACCGGTGCCCCGCTTGACGACGAAACGCTGGAGGCGGCCCCCGTCACACGGACAACCGTGAGCCGGTGACGTCCCGGCGGGTGCGCGCGCGTCGGACGCTGCGCGTGTGGCGCCTCACCGCCCGCAACGCGTTCCGCTTCGTGGCCCACCGGGCCCGCCGCCGCCTCACCTCCAACGCGCAGCGTGCAACCCTCGACGATCAGTTCGCGCTGCGCACGGCCGAAGACATCGCCCGCGAGCTCGGCAATATGAAGGGCGCGTTGATGAAAGCAGGGCAGTTGCTCAGCTTCGTGGTGGAGGCTCTACCGGAACCGGCCCAGCAGGCGTTGTCGTCGCTGTACTCCGACGCTCCGCCGATGACCGCCGAACTCGCCGAATCGGTGGTGGTAGCCGAGCTCGGTCAGCACCCGCGTGCAATGTTCCTCGACTGGTCGACCGCTCCAGTGGCTGCAGCGAGCATCGGACAGGTACATCGCGCGGTCACCCGCGACGGCCGCGAGGTCGCGGTGAAGGTTCAGTATCCCGGTGTCGGCGAGGCGATCGATGCCGACCTCGCCAATGCCGATGTGCTCTACAGGATGCTGGCCGCGTTCACCTTGAAGGGTCTCGACACCAAAGCGCTCGTCAATGAACTGCGCGCCAGGATGCGTGACGAACTCGACTACCGGATCGAGGCGGCCAACATCATCACCTTCCGCGAACATTTCGCCGGGCATCCGTTCGTGTCACTGCCGGGGCTGCTGGCCGAGCACAGTGGCCGCTGCGTGATCACCACCGACTGGGTCGACGGGCTGCGGTGGGCGGACTTCGTCGAGCAGGCCTCGCCAGCAGCACGCCAGCGTGCCGGCGAGAGCATCTGGCGCTTCGCCCAGCACTCGATTCACCGGTTGGGCGTGTTCAACGGCGATCCGCATCCGGGCAACTACCTGTTCCGCCAGGGTGGCGATGTCACGTTCTTGGACTTCGGGATGGTCAAGCGATGGTCCCCCGGCGAGTGGGAGCGCCTGGCGCCGTGCATGGATGCGATCATCGTGCACCGCGATCCCGAACACCTCGTGCGGTCGATGGAGCAGTCCGGTTTCCTTGCTCGCGGCCATGGCCTGTCGGCGGAGGCGGTGTACGACTACGTCAGCACCCCGTACCGGCCGTACCTGGTGGAGGAGTTCACGTTCGATCGCGACTTCATGCGCGACACGGTGCAGCGGATCATCGACGTCAACGGCCCGCACGCCGAGGTGATCGAACGGATCGACATGCCGGCGTCGTTCCTGATGCTCGACCGGGTGATGTGGGGGGTGAGCGCGTTGCTCGGCAAGCTCGAGCTGACCGCTCCGTGGCGGGCGATGCTGCTGGAG
Source organism: Acidimicrobiales bacterium (assembly GCA_043756365.1). Taxonomy (GTDB): domain Bacteria; phylum Actinomycetota; class Acidimicrobiia; order Acidimicrobiales; family Ilumatobacteraceae; genus VFMC01. Next base: position 2,367 of record JAYURF010000263.1, on the reverse strand, counting down.
TACCGCGGCGGAGCGGAGCCCGCCACCGAGCTCGGCCTCGCCGAGCGTCGCTGGGCCAGTGCCCGCGCCTGAACTGCCCCGCTGCGACCCACTGCGGCGACCGGGCACTATGGTTTCAGGGCACAACTACATCACGCGTGCCGAGTACAGCCGGGGGAATCGTGGCCGATCCGTATAAGCCCAGAGCACCGTTCGCACCGTGGGATCGGCGCGAGCTTCCTGGGGCATTCGATGTCGAGGAATCGGCGCGCCGGGTCGGCAACTACAAATGGGCCGAGATGAAGTTGTTCGAAGCGCTCGGCGGATGGGTCGCCACGGTGCCGGAGCTCGACGTGAAGATGCGCCTGGGGACGCATTGCTACAAACATGCCTGGCACGCCGAGCTGTGGCACAAGCGTCTACCCGAGTTGCGGGAGATGAACCCCGACCGGTTGACCAAGCCGGCCAACGAGGCAATGGTCCGTTTCGTCGAGGCAATGACCGAACCGGAAGCACCCGAGCTGACAATCGAGAAGCTGGTCGGCGTGTACCGCGTGTTCATCCCGCGGTTCATTGCCGCCTACACGTTCCACAAGAACAACACCAGCCAGATCACCGATGCGCCCACCATCCGCTCGATCAACTTCATCCTCCAAGATGAGTTCGATGATTGGCGCGATGGTGAGATGCTGCTCCAGTCGCTGATCGAAACACCCGATGAAGTGGAGCGGGCCGCCCGACATCAGGCCACCCTCGAAACGATCATGATCGAAGCCGGTGGCATCACCGGAACAGGCTCGATCGGCATGCCGGCAAACAGTGGTCCAGACTCAGCCGCTGCCGCCAACTCCACCCAGCCCACGCCCGCCTAATTCACAACCGGATCTTCACCACCGGATTCTTCACCTCACAAGGAGAGCTCCCATGAGGAAGTTCTTTCCCGTCGACGAGCTTGCCCGCGACAACCGCTTCAACCAGATCACGATGAGCGAGCGAATGGCCGACCCGCGCAGCGTGCTCGGCAAGGACGGTGGCTCGCGGCCGGCGTCGAACCGTTTGGTCCCGAGCAGACCCGACGCCAGCGCGGCAGCACGAGCGTTGATGCACGGCATTTTCGTCGGCGAGATCCAGGCACTGGAAGGCGCAGGGCGGACATGCCACGATTTCCGCACCGCCGGCGATCAGGCCCGGCGCGCCCAAGATGCGGCGGCCGGCGACGACAGCGGTGCCGATGCGGTGCCGTTCGCGCTGAAGCTCGACATGGCTCGCCAGGCCTGGGACGAGGCCCGCCATGTGGAGATCAGCGTGAAGCTGAGCGATTGGATGGGCAGCGAGATCGGCGAGTTCGCGGAGAACACCGTGCTGTTCCAGGCCGCGTGCAGCACCGACCCGATCCTCCGCTTGGCCGGCGTCAACCGTGCCCTCGAGGGCCTCGCCATCGACGTGTTCACGACGATGAAGGAGTTCGGCGGGCTCGCCGGCGACCCGTACCTGGAGTTCTGCGAGGACTGGATGCTCGCCGACGAAGTGACCCACGTGAAGATGGGCAGCGATTGGCTGCGCCGGGTGACGGAGAACGATCCGGATCGACGCAAGAAGGCGCTCGAGTTCCAAGGCATCGTCGACAAGTTGTTCAGCTACGGCGGAACCCGCAGCGACAGCCAGGAGTCGCCGATCGGTCTGGCCCGACGTTTCCGCGAACTGGCCGGGTTCAGCGACGACGAGGTGGAGAGCATCGCCGAGGTCAGCCTGGCTGCGCTCAACGAACGCAAGGAGTCGGTGGCCAAACTGCAAGCCGGCGCGATGCAGCAATTCGCCGACGCATGACCGTCACCGTCTCGCCGCAGACGTTCACGTTCGTTTCCTTCGACGCCGATCTGATCGCCAGCGTCACCGAGGGCCTCGTTGGCGCATTCGGATTGGGCGACCACGCGGTCAGCGTCGTCGTCGACGAGTCCACGCCGTTGGCGCGCACGAGCGTGTCGCTCGGTGATGACATCACGATCAAGGTGGAAAGCGGAGCGTTCGAAGACACCCGCAGGCCGCGCCAGCAGAGCGAGAACGCAACGGCGACAACCATTGGCCGGGTGCTGCTGCGGGCCCGTGACCGCCTCATTGGCGGCTTCGGCGAGGCACCACCAGATGACGAGTTGTCCCTCGCCCAGATGGCTGCATGGGAGGCCTACTCGGTGGGGCGCTTGGAGCGATTCGGCATCGAGGTCAACCAGCAGCGGTGGCGCTACAACTTCCGCAACCGACACGGATTCACCGACGCGAGCGATGCACGGTTCGAACTCCTGTGGTCCAGCGACGGCCTGACATGGGGCGAGCTCGACGACATCAGCCGCAGCGCAACCGTGCCGGGTGCGTGATCTGACGAAAGCGCTC
>JAYURF010000262.1:0-4871 GCA_043756365.1 Acidimicrobiales bacterium | reverse complement strand
CATCGAACGCATGGGTGAGCAACAACAGCTTGGCCTCGGTGTTGATCGGGGTCCGTTGCGCGTCGGCGCCCAGCCACGTCCCGCCGATCTCCACTTCGGCCGGGGCGTCGCGCCCGACCCACCAGACGATGCTGAGGAACCGGGTGCAGCCGACGACGGTGTCGTCGGCGAGGCGGCGTTGCCCGAACGGCACGACGGTGTCGACGGCCGCGTCGGCGAGAAGCCCATCGATGTACCGCTCGGCTGACGCCACGTCGTGGGGAACCCCTGTGTAGCCGTAGCTCGACATGTCGGTGCCCGCTGCGGCGGCCAACGCGGATGCGTGCTGGCGTCGAAGCGGTTCGAGTTGCACGAAGCTGCCGGTGAGGGTGAACGGGGTGATTCGCATCGGCGCTCAGCATCGCACGGTGACGGGCGGCCACGTACCCTTGGTGCCCATGGACATCGCCGAGACCATCGCCGAGCGACGTATTCGTGAAGCAATTAAGCAGGGCCTGTTCGACAACCTTGCCGGGTCAGGAAAGCCGATTGACGATCTCGACGGCACCCGCGAGCCGGGCTGGTGGGCGAAGCGGCTGGTCGACGAGGAACGCCGCCGCGCAGCCCAGGACCGGTGAGCTGAGTTGATATCGCTACGCGCGCCGCGAAGGGGCGTGCGGTGATGGCGTCGTCCGCAGACCCGACAACAGGAGCACTTTCATGAAGAAGTCCACCATTGGCCCGCTCGATATCACCTTCACCGCCACGCTGGGACGCGTGCGCCACGGCGACACCTGGACCTGCGTCCAGCTGCCCGACTCGGCCGCCATGTTCGGCACTCGCGGCCTCGTCAAAGTCTCCGGCACCGTCGACGGCATCCCGTTCCGCAGTGCCTTCATGGCCCTCGGCGACGGCACACACAAGCTCCCGATCGCCTCCGGCATCCGCAAGACCATCGGCAAGACCGACGGCGACGACGTCGTCGTCCACCTCGACCAGCGACTCAACTGAGCGCCCGCCCGGCTGTGGCCGCCGGCCCCAGGGCTTTGACATTGATTACCCCCATATGACCCCACCCCGGTGAGCTTGGCGAGTCGCGCAGTTGCCGTCTGCCAGGATGGAGGGCGGTGAACGCCACGGCCGACGTGATCACGCGGGTAATTCGCGATTCTGCTCTGCGGCGGCTGCAGCTGTCATTCGCCGGTTTTGCGTTCGCCGAGCACGCGACGTGGTTGGCCGTGTTGGTCTATGCCTATGACCGTGGTGGGGTATCCGAGGCCGGTGTCCTGGCCGTCGTGCAACTCGTCCCTGGCATCGCCGTCGCTCCATTCGTCGGCTACTTCGGCGACCGGTTCCGTCCCGACCTCGTGCTGGCGCTGGGCTACGGCGCGCAGGCCGCAACGATGCTGGCGACGGCCCTGGCGATGTGGGCCGATCAGCCGCTCCTCGCGTACGTGGCTGCCACGGTGGCGGCCACGTCTGTCACGGTCTCCCGCCCCGTGATGGCCTCGATCCTGCCCCTGGTGTCGGCCACCGCCGGCGACCTGGTCGCAGCCAACGTCATGATCGGCATGGTGGAATACGTCGGCATGTTCGTCGGGCCGTTGGTGGCCGGGCTGGTGCTCGGCAGCGGCACGCCCGTGACGGTCTTTGCGATCGGAGCCGCGGCGAACGCGTTCGCGGTGATCTGCGTCATCGACAGGCGGACGCGGCGCCTCGTCGCCGAACGATTCGATCCCGCACCGGCCGAGGTCGGCCTCGGCTCGGTGAGACGCGAGATCCTGGGCGGTTTCCGCGCACTCCGTGCCCATGTGCTGATCAGGGCGGTGCTTGTGTTGCTGGCGTTGGGTGCGCTCACCCGCGGCATCAACGACGTGCTGATCGTAATCTTCGCCGAAGCGCGACTCAATGGCGGTGGAGGCGATTCCGGGCTGCTCGGCGCGGCGATGGGTACCGGTGCGATGGTTGGCGCTCTTGTCGCCGCCGGACTGATCGGGCGTGCCCGCGTGGTGCCCTATTTGATGCTGAGCGCAATGTTGCTGGGTGCCCCGTTCCTGGTGCTCGCCAGCGTTGGCGCACTCGCCCCAGCGTTCGTGCTTTTCGTCTGTTTTGGTGCTGGCGAGAGCGTGCTGCGCATCACGACCACCGTGGCGATTCAGCGGCGTGCTCCGTCGGCGGTGATGGCACGCATCTTCGGCGTCGTCGAAGGCGTGCAGATCGCCACGATGGCGATGGGGTCGATCGCGGTGGTGGTGCTGGTGCAATGGTGGGGGTTGTCGACGACGATGTTGCTGATCGGAGCCTTCGTCGCGGGGACGATGGGTGGCGGAGTGCTCCGTTTTCGCAAGCTGGGTGGAGATGCGCCGCCGCCTCCGGTGGGGGTGATGGAGCGCCTGCTGATCGATCCGGTGCTCTCCCAATTACCACTTCCGGCGCGCGAGCGGCTGGCGTTCGGAGCGCGCCGGCAGGTGTTCGGCCCGGACGAGATGGTGATCTTCGAGGGAGAAGTTGGATATCACTACTACCTCATCGTTGCCGGACGGGTGCAGGTCACCATCGATCACCGGCTGTTGCGCGAGATGGGCCCTGGAGAATCCTTCGGCGAGATTGCGCTGTTGCGCGACGTGCCCCGCACGGCAACGGTCACCTGCGTCACCGAGGTCGAGGTGTTGGCCATCAAGCGTGACGATTTCCTGGAAGTCGTCACCGGACATCCGCGCAGCCTCGCCGCAGGACACAGCGTCGCCCGCTCGATGCTCGACACCTGATGCGATCCGCTGGCGACCTGCGTGATGGTGCCCGAATTCACGGAGCCGATTCCGGTTCGATTCGATAGCGTCGCCGTCGATTGAAGGGAGCACCATGGCGTTGATCGAAGCAATCGGGCTGACCAAACGATTCGGCGATACGCAGGCCCTGAACGGGCTGAACCTGTCTGTCGACGCAGGCGAGGTGCTTGCGGTGCTCGGCCCGAATGGTGCTGGCAAAACTACGGCGGTGCGAGTGTTGACCACCCTGGTCCGGCCCGATGCGGGCACCGCGACGATCGACGGGATCGACGTGCTCGCCGATCCCGGCCGGGTCCGCAGCCGGATCGGGCTCACCGGCCAGTACGCGGCCGTTGACGAGCGACTGACCGCGCGGGAGAACCTCGAGCTCGTCGGCCGGTTCTTCCGGATGCCGGCCGCCCAGGCCCGAATCCGTGCTGGTGAACTGCTGGCCACGTTCGACCTCGATGAAGCCGCCGACCGGCCCGTGAAAGGGTTCTCAGGCGGTATGCGCCGGCGGATCGACATCGCCATGAGCCTGGTCGCCCGACCGCAGGTGCTGTTCCTCGACGAACCGACCACCGGCCTCGACCCGACGAGCAGGCAGGTGATGTGGGACCTCATCCACGATCTGGTCACCCAGGGCACCACCACGCTGTTGACCACCCAATACCTCGACGAAGCCGATGTGCTGGCCAACCGCATCAGTGTGGTCGACCACGGCCGTGTCATCGCTGAGGGAACGTCGGCCGAACTGAAGGCCAAGCTCGGCGGGTACGTCGCCACCATCGTGTTCGCCGACGCCAGCGTCATCGGCGGGGCCCGGGCCACGTTGGCGCCACTGGTGTCGGCTGGCACAGCGATCGAAGTCCACGCAAGCACGATCACCTTGTCGGTCACCGCCACCACAACCACGCCGCAGATCACCCGGCTCCTCGATGGCGCCGGAGCCGCGCCGCTCGACGTGCGCATCGAGCCGCCCACGCTCGACGACGTCTTCTTCGCACTCACCGGCCACAGGGACGAATCATGACCACTGCGACTTCGACGAACACTGCGGCTCGCGCAACGCCGACGACTGGCTACGACCTACCCCACGGGCTCGTGTGGGCTGCCCGCGACGCGTGGAACGAGGCCGGACGGCACATGCGGGTCATCCCCCGCAACATGGACCTGCTGATCTTTTCCACGTTGCAACCGATCATGTTCGTGTTGCTGTTCAAGTACGTGTTCGGCGGATCGATCTCGATCCCCGGGTACGACTACACCCAGTATCTCCTGCCGGGGATCTTCGCCCAGACCGTGGTTTTCGGCTCGTCGTTCACCGCGATCGGCCTGGCCGAGGACATGCAGAAGGGTTTTGTGGATCGGCTCCGCTCACTGCCGATCTCGCAGCCGGCCATCCTCATCGGGCGCACCGTGAGCGACACGATGCGCAACACGTTGACGTTCGTGGTCATGCTCGCGGTGGCGTTCCTGATCGGGTTCCGCTTCGATGGCGGCCTGGTGCGCGGCGTGCTGGCCACGCTGCTGCTGCTGTTCTTCGCCTACTCGTTCAGCTGGATCCAGGCCCTCATCGGGGTGAGCGTCGGCAGCGTCGAGGCCGCCAACTCGGCCAGTTTCGTCTGGATGTTCCCGATGACGTTCCTGTCGTCGGCGTTCGTCGACACGCGCAGCATGCCGGCGCCGCTGCGCGTGATCGCCGACTGGAACCCGTTCACGATCGCGACCAACGCCAGCCGGGCCCTGTACAACGGCCGCAACCCCGGCGACACGGTGTGGCAGGCGTTGCTGTGGGCCGCCGGGCTGACGATCGTGTTCTCGGTGCTGGCCACGCGCCGGTTCAAGACCCGCGTCAACCGGTGAGCGCGTTGACCGCATCGTGCTGACGTGTGGGTCGTTCCGCCCGCCTACCCGTTAGCGTCGCTCTGTGCATCATCGACGGGTGCGGTATGGGCCCCACCGCAGCCAGGTTGCCAGCCTGTATCTGCCATCCAGGCGGGCCGGCGACGGCGAGAACGTGCCGGTTGTGGTGCTCATCCACGGGGGGTTCTGGCGCCCCTACTACTCCAAGGTGCTGATGGCCGGTCTCGCCCGGTCTGTGGTGGCACACGGATGGGCTGC
>JAYURF010000261.1:0-1804 GCA_043756365.1 Acidimicrobiales bacterium | reverse complement strand
GGGTAGCGACGTGGCATTGCGGCTGTTGTCCCACTGGTCGAGACCGGCGCGGCGCGCGACGGCGCTCACGGTGACGTCGTTGTCGCCGGAGATCACCTTGACGGTGACGCCCTCGTCGGCGAAGTAGCGGAGCGTCTCGGCGGCATCCGAACGCACCACATCCTCAAGCAGCACCAACGCGACCGCCGTCACATGGGGGAGATCGGTCCCCGCGCTGTCGATGGTGCCAGCTGACCTGGCCAACACCAGCACGCGTTGACCGGCGCGAGCGTGCTCCTCGACAGTCGATTTGATGGCGCGGTATGCGGCATCAAGGACGTTTTCCGGGGCGCCGAGCACCCACGTCCCGTGATCGCTGAAGTTCATCGCACTCCACTTGCGAGCCGACGAGAACGACACCCGGGACGCGACGGTCCATTCGGACTCGGTGGCATAGTGCTTCAGGAGTGCGCGCAACGTTGGGTTGGGATCAGGGTCGAGATGAGCGAGCGCAGTGAGGACCTCATCGACCGTTCCACGGTCCGTGCCGTCGAGAACCTTGACGTCGGCCAGTTGCAACGAGCCTTCGGTGATCGTGCCCGTCTTGTCGACGCACAACACGTCGACGCGTGCGAGCACCTCGATCGCGGGGAGCTCTTGGACGAGGCACCGCTTGCCGGCGAGGCGGACCACCCCTGCAGCGAATGCAACGCTGGTCAACAACACAAGCCCCTCGGGCACCATTCCCACCAGACCGGCGACGGTGTTGATGACGGCCTCACGCCAGCCCTCGTCTCTCCGGATGAGCTGGCTGGTCGTCAACAGCAGACCGACCGGGATGATGAGGAAACCAACCCACGTCACGATGCGGTTGACCTCGTTGCGTAGCGGCGAATTGACCAACGTGAATCGCCGGGCCTCCTCGGCGAGTTTCGCCGCGTAGTTCTCGGCGCCGACCTTGGTGATGCGCACTCGGCCGGTGCCGGCCACGACGGCGCTACCGCTCAACACGTCATCGCCGATGCCTTTCGTGACGGGATCGGCTTCACCGGTGAGGAGCGATTCGTCGATTTCGAGGTTCTCGGCGGCGAGCACATCCCCGTCGGCCACCACTTGGGCGCCGACGCGAAGTTCGACGACATCGTCGAGCACCAGATCGCACACCTGGACCTCGGTCACTTGGCCATCTCGAACCACACGAGCGCGCGGCGCATTGATCACGCGCAACGAATCGAGCACCCGCTTGGCGCGAAACTCTTGAACGACCCCGATCACACTGTTGGCGACGATCACCCCGCCGAACAACGCGTCTTTCGGGGAGCCGGCAACGACGACGAGTGCGGCCAGGATGCCAACGATGAGGTTGATCGGGGTCAGGACGTTACCGCGGACGATCTGGCTCAGCGTGCGCGTGGGCGAGGCCGGGGCGATGTTGCTCAGCCCACGGGCGATGCGGTCGGCGACCTCGCTGCCGGTCAGGCCCTGCGAGGCATCAGCGGGCGGCTCAAACTCCGACGAAGCAACGGCATCCATCGAGGACATCCGGCTTCGGCCGGGCACGGTGTCAGCGCACCACGACAACTGGACAGCTTGCTCGGGCAGCGACGGCGTGCGCGACCGACCCGAGCAACATCGAACGGAACCCACCGCGACCTCGCGAACCCACCACCACCATGTCGGCGGCACCACCCGCGTCGAGCAGCGCTTGTGCGGGGCTGGCCTCGACCAATCGCCCGATGGCATCGCCGGCCATCCGCGCGCGGGCAAGCTCGACGGCTTCATCCACGACGAGGGCCGCATCGACTTGAGACAACGCACTGCCCCG
>JAYURF010000260.1:0-1804 GCA_043756365.1 Acidimicrobiales bacterium | reverse complement strand
CTCCTGCACGACGGCGGGGGCGATCGCAGCGCCACGGTGGGAGCACTCGAGCAACTCGTCCCACTGCTGCGCAAGCGAGGGTTTACGTTCGTCAGTCTGTCCGAGGCAATAAGGGCGAATGATCAGGCGATCAACCCGCCGGCCCCCGCCATCGAACGGTGGTCCGGGCTGATGCTCATCACGGTGCTTCGGGTCGTCGGGGCTCTACGCAGGGGCGTCCTGCTTCCCCTCTACGCGCTGCTCGGCTGGGGTTTCGTCAGAGTCGCGCTCGACGTCAGATCATCGTCATCGACGATGGATCGTCGGATAACACCGCGTCGATCGCCTCGGGACTGGGGATCGCCAACGTGAGGATCATCGTGCAGCGCAACGCCGGGAAGGCTGCGGCGCTCAACCGCGGCGTGGCTGCCGCACGCGGTGACATCGTGATCTGCGTCGATGCCGACACCGTGTTCCAACGCGACACCGTGTCCTGGATCGTGCAACCGTTCGCCAAGGCTGATGTCGGCGCGGTAAGCGGCAACGTCAAGGTCGGCAACCGAAATTCCCTCCTCGCCCGCTGGCAACACCTCGAGCACAGCCATGGACAGCAAACCGAGCGTCGCGCACAAGAGATGCTCGGCCTGGCGTGGTGCATTCCCGGGGCCATCGGTGCGTTCCGACGCGAGGCGCTGCAACGAATTGGTGGGTTCACAGTCGATACCGTGGCCGAAGACACCGACATCGCAGTACGTGTGTACCTCGATGGGTGGCGGTCGGTGTTCGAGCCGCAGGCGATCGCGTGGACCGAGGTGCCGACAACGTGGCGGCCGTTCTGGCGGCAGCGCATCCGCTGGCACTTCGGCAGCTGTCAGGTGCTGTGGAAGCACCGCAAGCGACTCGGCCGACGTCCCCGCCGTTTCGGTCTGCTGATGGTGCCGTACACCTTCGTCTCGCTCGTCGTGACTCCGCTGGTGTTGCCGGTCATTGATGTCCTGGCGGTGACCGAGGTGGCTGTCGACGGCCCCGGGCACATCGTGCGGCTGTGGCTGTTGATGAACCTGTTCCGGACTGCGTCGGCGATGCTCGCACTTCACGCGGACGGAGAGAAGATGCGCACAGCAGTCCACTTCCCGGTCCAACAGTTCGTCATCCGGTGGATGTACGTACTGCTGTCGATCAAGGCGATGCGGATGGCGCTGGCTGGACAGCTCGTCGCATGGAACAGCCCGGACCGGGCTGGCGATGCCGGCGAGACGATGGCCGGGACACGAACCCGTGCGGGAGCGGTCAGCGAGCTCGGCAGCGCGGAGGCAGACGCGCCCGTCGAGTTCGCCCCCGGTGTCGTCGTTCATCAGCTCGAACCCGTAACCCCTGGCCGCCAGGTATTTGCCGCGGCGACCGGACACCGGGCCGCAGGCGTGCACGCGCTCGAAACGCTCGTCAAGGTGGGCGCGCTGGCACCGATCGTTGCGCTCGCGCTGACGATCGCCTCCCTCGAGCGACCGCCTCGGGGAGTCGGGGTCCCCCCACGGGATCCGCAAACCCTGATCGCTGACGCCCGGATGTGAGACGCCCCGCGAGCCGGACGGGCAACGATCACGTGGGGTAGGGCCCGAGTTGGTCGAGCTGCATGGTGGGGGCGCCTTCTGCTTCGGCGAGGGCTAGATCGACGGTGGCGATGAAGCGCCACTCGCCGTCTCCGTCAGGGTCGACGAGGCGTTGGGTGATCACCCACCTGCCGGGTTCCTCGGTGAGCGTGAAGTTGGCCGCCGAACGGGCGTCGGTGTCAGTTCCGATGCTGTCGTAGACCCGCCAATAGGGC
>JAYURF010000259.1:0-1807 GCA_043756365.1 Acidimicrobiales bacterium | reverse complement strand
GTGGGTTGACATTGGTGGCGAACGCGCCCTTCGGGCATTCCGCCGCTGGATCGGCAACGGTCGCCGCCCGGAAGTCGTCGACCATCAGCAGTGAATCGAGAATCGAATCGCCCTGGTCGAAGATGGTGATGTACAACGAGTGCGGCCCTGGCGTGATGGGCGAGCGGGCCGACAGGATCGGCGTCGCGCCATCGAACGCAGTGCCAACGGCCTCGGAGGCCTGCGCCTGTGTCGGGCCGGAGGTATCCACAGACAATGGTGACGTGCCGACAAACGCGATGTTGTTCGGAGCGACTACCTGGTCCCCCGCCAAGCTCCAGTCGTTTCCGTCGAGCTCGATGATTGCGGCATCATTGAATCCGGCGAGCACGTACTCGGGAAACTCCTCTGACAAAAACCGGAGCTTCAAGGAAGCGATGCAGTTGAACCCCGCTTGGACGTTGAAGTCGATCCTGAGCGTCGTCGCGTCATTGGCCCCTCGATACTGCGCGACCAACAGGTCTGTGCCCTGGTCACCTTCGCTGTTTGGTTGGGTGAGCAGCGCAGCATCGCCCGTACTGAACACGGCGTAGCTGCCGCCCGCATCAATCGGGAAGCCCGCGACGGGATCGCTGCGCACCTGCACTGCGGCCTGACTTGCGTTCGTCACGAACGACGCGCCCGTTACCGAGATTCCGCTGCCGACGATTGCGTTGGCCATGTCGAGCGGTGCGGCAGCTGCGCTGACCGGTGGTGCAGTGGAGATCAGCGTGGCCCCCACCAAGGACGTTGCGACTACTGCGAACCATGTCCGTCGGATCATGAGCCGACCCCCTCGCCGGTACACGCGGCCCGATCGAGCCGTTATCGGGAACTCTACGCCAGCACTTGGGTTGGTCGTCAAGGGTTTTCCCTCCCTTTGGTGGCCCAGGTGCTGGCTTTGCCGTTAGTGCTGACGGAAGGCGTGGCGGTACGCGGGGTCGTCAGCGGTCGACCCCTCGCTGAGGAAACGGGCGTGGAGCCGAGCGAGCGCAGTTCGGTCGAGGGTGACGCCCAGCCCTGGCGAGTCGGGCACCGCGAGCACGCCACCGACCGGTGCGTACGGACCCTGCTCGATCACGACGTCGGCGGTGAAGCGGAACAGCGACTGATGTGGAAAGATCATCGACGGCTCGGCAGCGGTGAGGTGTAGGTAGGCGGCAGTCATCACGCCGGCATCACCGCTGTAGCACCAGAAGGCGACTCCGAGCGCTGCGCAGGCACGCAGGAAATCCTGCGTCCTGCGTAGGCCGCCGAGTTCGGTGGCGTCGAGGCAGAACCCGTCGGGCACGCCACAGCGTACGGCCCGAGCGAGGTCGGCTTCGTGGGTCGAGAACGAGATCGGCACGCCGTCGACGCGCAAGCGGGCCGTCTCGTCGAGCGTGCGGCACGGGTCTTCCAACCACGCCACCCCGAGGTCGGTCAGGCGCTGACACACCCGCCGCGCCGTCGGCACGGTGTAGGCGCCATTGGCGTCGAGTCGCAGCAGCTTGCCCGGGCCAAGTTCGCGGGCGAGGTCGGCCACCATCGACATCTCGATTTCCACGTCGAACACGCCGAGTTTGCCCTCGAACAGCGGCGCCCCGTGCCGATCGGCCATCCGCATGCAGTAGTCGACGATCTGTGCCGGAGTTTCCTCGGCACCGACACGTGGCGCGAAGTACTCGGTGAAGGCGACGGTGTCGCGCACCTTGCCGCCGAGCAGATCGACGAGTGGCACACAGGCCTGACGAGCGCGTAGGTCCCACAGCGCGATCTCGATCCCGCCGAACGCCCGCCGTTCGGCCGC
>JAYURF010000258.1:0-1807 GCA_043756365.1 Acidimicrobiales bacterium | reverse complement strand
AAGGCCAGATTCACGGAGGGGTGGCCCAGGGCGCCGCGCAGGCGCTGCTCGAGGAGGTCCGCTACGACAGCGACGGCAACCCGATCACGTCGAACTTCGCCGATTACGGGTTCATCTCGGCCGCCGAGCTGGCCTCCGTCGAGGTCGTGCACATGGAGACGCCCACGTTCGTCAACCCCCTCGGGGCCAAGGGCATCGGCGAAAGCGGAACCATCGGCTCCACCCCGGCGGTGCAATCGGCCGTGATCGACGCGCTGAGCCACCTCGGCGTGCGCCACATCGACATGCCCACCACCGCCGAGCGCGTCTGGAAAGCCATCGTCGCCGCCCGCTGATTCTCGTGCTTTTCGAGATCTGGGCAGGATTACTATCGGTTTCCGAGAGGAATCCTGCCCAGATCTTTGAGTTTTGAACGAGGAATCGAGAGTTGACCTTGCTTGAGGGATGATGTTAGGCTAGCTTGACATTCCGCCCCCGAACCCTCCAAGGCTGCCATGAACAACACACTTCGTCCCCGCCGCTGCGCCGCACTTGCCGTGGTGATCGCCAGTGCGCTCGCGTTCGCCGCATGCGGAAGCGATACGCCCAGCTCGAGTCCTGCGCCAACTAGCGATGCGCCGTCGGGGACGATCACGGTCTACAGCGGTCGCAGCGAGGAACTGGTCAAGCCGCTGCTCGATCAGTTCAGCGAGGCGACCGGCATCACCGTCGAGTTTCGCCCGGCCGATAGCGGCGAGCTCGCCGCCCAACTGATCACCGAGGGTGACGCCTCACCGGCGGACGTGTTCTTCTCCCAGGATGCTGGCGCGCTGGGTGCCGTCGAAGCGGAAGGCCTGTTCGCCCCGCTCCCCGAGTCAACCCTGTCGATCGTCCCGGCCGCCTACCGTTCCAGCGCCGGGATGTGGGTTGGGACCAGCGGCCGGGCACGGGTGTTCGTGGTCAACCCCGACCTCGCGCCGACCCCGCCGACCACCATCGACGCGCTGCTCGACCCGCAGTGGAAGGGCAAGATCGGCTTCGCCCCTACCAACGCATCGTGGCAAGCGTTCGTCACCGGCCTGCGCGTGATTCGCGGCGACGACGGGGCCCGGACGTGGCTCGAGGCATTCGCCGCCCAGGAACCGGTCGCGTACGAAAAGAACGGCGTGGTCCGCGATGCGGTCAACTCCGGCGAGGTGGCAATCGGGCTCGTCAATCACTACTACCTGTTCGAGCTGATCGCCGCCGAGGGCGCTGACGCTGTCGTCGCCACCAACCAGTACGTCGATGCTGGCGATCCGGGCGGGCTCGTCAACGTGGCCGGTGTGGGCGTGCTCGCCAGCAGCGACAACCCAACCGCGGCACAGGCATTGGTCGACTATCTGCTGAGCGTCGATGGGCAGACGTACTTCGCCCAGCAGACCTACGAGTTTCCGCTTCGCTCCGGCGTTGCCACAGCCGAGGGGGTTCCGGCGCTCGATACGTTGTCGCCGCCCGAAATCGACCTCGGCGACCTCGACTCGCTCGAGGCGACGCAGGAGTTGCTGTCCGAAGTCGGCCTGCTCACACTCTGATCCACCACCATGACTGATGTCGCCGACCGGGCTGCGCCACTGGGCGATCAGGGCCGTGCCGACGACTTTCAGCCGAACGCGTGGAGCCGCGCCCGTCACCGGGCGACTCGCCTGCCGCCGTTGTTCATCCTCATCCCGGCGCTCGCGGCGGCGGTGGTGGCGGTCGCACCAATCTGGTATCTGATTGACCGGGCGCTGTCGCGTGGTGCGGCCGAGGTGTGGGACGAGGTGTGGCAGCAGCGCACACGCGACCT
>JAYURF010000257.1:0-1808 GCA_043756365.1 Acidimicrobiales bacterium | reverse complement strand
TGCTGAGGCGTTGGCGTCGTAGACCTCAGGGCGGGTGTCGTTGAAGAACGCGTGCTGGGTGCCGGGATGCACGTGCAGCGTGGCGTCCTTGCCGAGGTCGCGCAGCTTGGCCTGCAGCGCAGCGACCGCTTCGGGGTTGGCGGAATCATCGAGCTCGGCGTACTCGCCGACCACCTTGGCCTCGATCGCCGACCAATCGGGCTGCGCCGTCGGCCACGGAATGACGCCGTAGTACGGCGCAACTGCGCCAACTGCGTCGGGGCGCTTCGACGCGACGACCAGTGCCAGGCCACCGCCCATGCAGTACCCGACCACACCGACCTTGGCCCGTCCCGTACGTTCCTGCAGCAAGGCAATCGCGCCGGTCAGATCCCTGGCGGCCTGCTCGAGGTTGAGGGCCATCATCAACTTGCCGGCACCGTCGGGTTCGGTGCTCGACTGGCCGTGGTAGAGGTCGGGGGCGAGGGCAGTGAAGCCCTCGGCGGCGAAACGGTCGACCACGTCGGTGATGTGCGGCACCAGTCCCCACCACTCCTGGATCACCAGCACACCGGGCCCCGTTCCGCTGCCCGCCAGGTACCCGTCGCAGTCGTGGCCGTTGGAAGGAAACCTCGTCATCTCACCCATGGGCGAGAAGCTACCCCACGCCCGCGGCACCAGTTTTGTGCGGACACAACAGTCACTCTGTACGCCTTGCTGTGTATCGAATACGATCGTTGCATGACCGCGCTCGAGACGAACTCCGCCAACGCCTATGCCAACGACCGGGCCCACGTGTTCCACTCGTGGAGCGCACAGGGCGCGCTGAAACCGTTGGTGATCGAGGGCGGCCTCGGAAGCTGGGTCTGGGACCAGAACGGCACGCGCTATCTCGACTTCTCCAGCCAACTCGTCAACGTCAACATCGGTCACCAACACCCCAAGCTCGTCGCCGCAATCCAGGAGCAAGCCGGGCGGCTGTGCACGATCGCCCCATTCCACGCCAACGACGCGCGCAGCGAGGCGGCCCGCCTGATCGTGGAAGCTGCCAACGCCGGAACGACTCACGCCGGTGCCGGCGACGGGCGCCACCTCGACATGGTGTTCTTCACCAATGGAGGGGCCGAAGCGACCGAGAACGCAATCCGCATGGCCCGCCTGCACACCACCCGCCACAAGGTGCTCACCACCTACCGCAGCTACCACGGCGGCACGGCCGGAGCGATCACCCTCACCGGCGACCCGCGGCGGTGGCCGAGTGAACCGGGCATCGCTGGGGTCGTCAAGTTCTGGGGGCCGTACCCGTACCGCAGTGCGTTCCACTCGACATCGGAGGCGGAGGAGGGCGAGCGCGCCCTTGCGCACCTCGCCGATGTGTTGATGGTGGAGGGTGCGGGCACGGTCGCGGCGATCGTGTTGGAGACCGTCGTCGGCACCAACGGCATCCTGGTGCCGCCGCCGGGCTACCTCGAGGGTGTGCGCGCGCTGTGCGACCAGCACGGGATCATGCTGATCCTCGACGAGGTGATGGCCGGGTTCGGCCGGTGCGGCGAGTGGTTTGCGTTCCAGAAGTGGGGTGTGCGGCCCGACCTGGTGTGCTTCGCCAAGGGGGTCAACAGCGGCTACCTCCCCCTCGGCGGAGTGGTCATCGGCCGCCACATCGCCGACACCTTCTCCGACCGGGCGTTCCCCGGCGGCCTCACGTACTCGGGTCACCCGCTCGCCTGCGCATCGGCCGTGGCGAGCATCAACATCTTCAAAGAGGAAGGCATCATCGAACATGCCCGGATGCTCGGCACCGACGTGATCGGTCCCGAGTTGGACAAGAT
>JAYURF010000256.1:0-1811 GCA_043756365.1 Acidimicrobiales bacterium | reverse complement strand
TCGTCCTGATGGGCCGCGCCCACGCCCAGTTCGCTTCGCTCATGCACGAGGCCGCCCACCGGCTGCTGTTCACCAACCGGCGGGCCAACGACCTCGTCGGCCGCTGGCTGCTCGGCTACCCGAGCTTCACCCCCACCGATGCGTACCGGCGGGTCCACATGGCACACCACCGCCAGGAGTTCGGTCCCGACGAGCCCGACATGGCGCTGTATGCCGGTTACCCGATCACCACGGCAAGCCTGCGCCGTAAGCTGATCCGCGACGCCACCGGGCGCACTGGCGGGAAGTTGATGCTCGGCCTGCTTCGGGGTTGGAAGGCCCCCGACCCACGGAGTCGGCGCACGTTCTGGAAGATCATCGCGGTGCAGGCGGTACTGCTGGCGGCGGCCATCGTCAGCGGTCACTGGTGGGTGTATCCAGTGTTGTGGGTCGCTCCGTACCTGACGGTGTGGCGCGTGATCAACCGGCTGCGCTCGATCGCCGAACACGGCGGAATGCAACTGTCGAGCGACCGCCGCGAAACCACCCACTCGGTGCGCCAGTCGTGGCCGGCCCGGTTCCTGCTGGTGCCATACAACATCGGCTGGCACCTTCCCCACCACGTCGACTCCGGCGTGCCGTTCCGCAACCTGCCCCGCTACCACCGGGCGCTCCACGTCAGCGGTTACGTCGACGACTCGATCGAGCATCCCAGCTACCACTCGTTGTGGAAGGCGCTGTCAGCCCGACCCGCCTGAACCCAGCCGCACGGCTGGGCCAGCCCGGGGCGCCCGGCCGCCTGTCGAGAAACCCACCGTGGCGGGGGATTTCTCGACAACCCGCCACTCCACCGACCACTCCACCGACCACGGCCGCATGCCTCGGCCGTGCGATTCGGTGGTACCTGGCTCGCCGCTCGACGGCACGGGCGGTACGGTCGCGGTGATCGCTCGCACCGATCCCGACAGGAGCCACGATGCCTTCGATGCACGAATGGGACGGCACGACCGAGCTGTTCGCGCACTCCGTGATCGGCTACGCGATCGAGCGGCTGCGGCTGCCCAAGGACCCGCGCTGGGGGCAGCATCCACGCGCCGAACTCGATGCGGCGCTGGCCCATGCGATCACGCCGCACGGGGCCGGAGCCCACGAGGCCCTGCGGCTCGTCCGTGATGTGCTGATCCCCGCATGCCGACCGATGGACGACCCGATGAACCTCGCCTACGTCCCGACGGCACCAACGGTCGCGGCGACGATGTTCGATCTGGTGGTCAGCGCATCGTCGATCTTCGGCGGCGCGTGGGAGGGCGGCGCGGGCGCAATCGCCGCCGAGAACCAAGCGCTGCGCTGGCTGGCCGACCTGGCCGGACTGCCCGCCTCGGCCGGTGGCGTGTTCTTGTCGGGCGGCTCGGCCGTCAACCTCAGCGCCCTGGTTACGGCCCGCGAGGTCTACCGCGACGCCCAGCTCCATCGGCAACCCGCCGATCCCGACGCAAGCAACCCCGCGCCCCGGTCGGCTGCTCGTCGACTCGCGTTCGCGGCGACCACCGAGGTGCACGCATCGGTACGCGCCACGGCGCGGGTGATGGATGTCGACATCGTCACCGCCGAAGTCGACCACCGCGACCGGATGACCGGCGACGCACTGCGACGCGCGCTCGCTGTTCGTGACGACGTCGGCGTGTTCGCCGTCGTCACCTCCGCCGGCACCACCAACGCCGGAGCGATCGACATCCTCGACGAGGTGGCCGACGTGTGCGCTGAACGGAACCTGTGGCTCCACGTCGACGGCGCCTACGGGCTCGCCGCGATGTGTTCGCCCGAAGGACGGG
>JAYURF010000255.1:0-4894 GCA_043756365.1 Acidimicrobiales bacterium | reverse complement strand
GTCCACGGTGTCGACCGGCTCCACGACCTTGGCAGCCTCGGCGACCCGCCCGCGCTGATCTTTGCCCCCAACCATCACAGCCATCTCGATACGCCGCTGATGGTCACCGCCGTTCCAGAACCGTGGCGCTCGAAGTTGGCCGTTGCCGCAGCCGCCGACTACTTCTTCGACACCCGGATCAAGGGTGCTGCGGCGGCGTTGGCCTTGAACGCGCTGCCAATCGACCGGGAGTCGACCGGCCGCAAATCGGGTGACCTGATCCGCTCGCTGATCGACGAGGGCTGGAGCCTGGTGATCTATCCGGAGGGTGGCCGTTCGCCGGATGGGTGGGGCCAGGAGTTCAAGGGCGGGGCCGCGTACCTGTCGGCGCGCACCGGCGCCCCGGTGGTGCCGGTGTTCATCGACGGCACCGGGGCGATCTTCGGCAAGGGTATGAAACGGCCCAAGCCCGGCAAGTCGAAGGTGGTCTTCGGCGCACCGCTGTGGCCGATCGACGGCGAATCGACGCGGCGGATGAACGCCCGCATCGAAGCCGCCGTCACCGCGCTCGGCGACGAGGCACTGACCGATTACTGGACAGCTCGCCAACGCTCGGCGCAGGGCACCAGCCCAAAACTGACCGGCCCCGAGTACAACGGCTGGCGCCGCCAATGGACCCTCAGCGAGCAACGCAAACTTGGCGCGGCCGGCATGCGTCGCCGCCAGAAACGCCGCTGGCCAGACCTCGGCTGAAGGCGAGATGGGTGGGCTAGTGCACCGGGGGCGGTAGTTGTCACAGTCTGAAACAGACCGCACCGCACTCGCCTGCGGTGCGTCGTTCGCTTTCGAACGTCAGAGGAGGTCGGCGAGTGCTGCTTCGAGCGCGGCGATGCGGGACTCGAGCGCTTCGACCTTGGCGGACAGGGCCTCGACAGCACCGGCAGCGGCGACTGATGATGGTGACGCAACGAACGACCTGGGCACTGCCGCCTGCTCGTCTTCTTCGGCGACCAACTGCTGCCAGCGCAGTTCCTTCTGACCGGGCTGGCGTTCGAGCATGCGCGCCATCTCTGCACCGGCCAACTGCTCCAGCACAGTTTGAACGTCATCGAGGGAATCGAACGGGTGCAGCCGCTCCGTCCGCGAGCGCAGCTCGGCAACGGTCTGCGGACCGCGCAGCAACAGCACGGCGATCACCGCCGCCGCATCGGGCTCGAGTGACCAGTGCTCGTCGGCCACTTGGCGATAGCGCGTCGCGCTGCGGCCGTGCGAGGGGTGCACCAACCGGGCCAGGCCATTGGCCTTCATCGTCGTGATCGCAGCCTCGATCTCGTGATCGCTGAGATGCATGACCGGATCACGCGACTGGCTCTGGTTGCAGGCCGAGGCGAGCACGTTGAGCGTGAGCGGATACTGATCGGGCACGGTGCGCTGTTTCTCCAGCAGGCAACCGAGCACCCGTGCTTCGACGACCGACAACATGCGCCGACGCTACCTCTGGCAACATCGCGACGTGGCAGGATCATCGGCATGATCCGCCTCCGCCAAGTGGCGCTCGTCGCCCGCGATCTCGACACCACGACAGACGCATTGTGTCATGTGCTCGGGACCGAGGTGTGCTACAGCGACCCGGTGGTTGGGGAGTTCGGCCTGCACAACACGCTGATGGTGATCGGAGATCAGTTCCTCGAAGTGGTCTCACCCCTGCGCGACGGCACCACGGCCGGCCGGCTGCTCGACAAGCGCCGGGCCGACGTAACCGGCTACATGGCCATCTACGAAGTCGACGACATCGCTGAACGCGACACCGTGCTCTCAGACTACGGCGTGCGCGTGGTGTGGCGGGCCGACCTGGGTGACATCGCGACACGGCATTTGCACCCCGCCGACGTCGGCGGCGCGATCGTGAGCATCGACCAGCCTGTCCCCCAAGGCGCCTGGCGGTGGGGTGGCCCAACCTGGGTCGCGCATTCGCACGCCTCCACGGTCACGGCGATCGCCGGGGTACGCATCAGTGCCGCCGACCCGGTCGCCCGGCTTGCCCGCTGGGCCCAACTCGGGCTCGCCCACGCAGTCGCGTTCGACGCGCTGGACCCCGGCCTAGAGCCAGGAATCGGTGAGGGGATCGACGTGCTCGAGGTGGTCGCCTCCGACCGCTCCCGTGCCGGCGAACGCCACGACATCGCCGGGTTCACGGTGCGTTTCGTCTGACCCGGGCGGGCCGACCTGATCGTTGTCGATCTCGACACGCTGAACCTGTCGAGACCGACAAAGTACGTTTGTAGACGGCGGCGGGGTTAGCAGTCTTTGGGGATCACGATGGTGATCCCGAGCACGAAACCCTTGTAGCCCTTGGTCTTGGCGTTGGCGGCGTCCAGTTCAGCGACAGTGATGTCGAAGTTCGCAGCGACCTGACCGGGGATGTCACCCTCGACGATCTTGTATTCTCCGTTGCATGCCGACGCAGCCTCCGTCGTCTCGGGGGCAGGTTCAGTGGTCGCCGGAGTGGGGGCATCGGTCTCTTCAGTGGAAGTGTCGTCGGTGACAGCCCCCGCCGCTGCTGGGGGGTCCGCCCCCGGAACCTTGCCACCCGCGGGGATGAAGATCGTTGCCCCAACACCTGGCCACTCGGGGACGTTCTGGGTTTCGTCGAGCGTCCACGCGTTCAGCGTCATCAGCGCTTCGAGGGTAACGCCCCAGTCGTTGGCGATGGTTGAGGCGTAGTCGCCGTCTTTGATGACGTACTCGGTGTCGAAAGCCAGAACCGCGCCGGCGGTGTCGGCGGGCAGCGTGGTCTGCGGTGTCGTCGACGACACCGCGGGGATGGTGACGTAGTTCGACACCGGAACATCGATCGCGCCACCCTGCTCCTGCGTCGCGGCGTCGGAGCCGCAGCCGGCCAGGCCGACGATGACCGACAGGGCAGCGGCGGCCATCGCAATTCTGTTCACGGACGATTTCATCTCGCCCAGCGTACGCGACCGAGGCTCACAGCAGCGGTCGCGTGGTGGGGGCAATTGGCGCCGGCAGCGACGTATCGCCCATCAGCCACGCGTCGGCACCCGCCGCGCACGCTCGCCCCTCGGCAATCGCCCACACGATCAGGCTCTGACCGCGGCCCATGTCACCGGCCACGAACACACCGGGCACGTTGCTCATGAAATCGTCGCGGCGGCGCACGTTGCCGCGCTCGTCGAAGGCGACTCCGAGTTGCTCCAACCACGAGCCCTTCTCGGGTCCTGTGAAACCGAGGGCGAGGAACACGAAATCGGCCGGCAGTTCCCGCTCGCTTCCCTCCACCTTCTGGAACCGGCCCTCGATCATCTCCACCTCGTGCAGCAGCAGCGCCCGGACCCGACCGTTGCCGTCGTCGACGAAGCGTTCGGTGTTCACGCTGAACACCCGCTCACCGCCCTCCTCGTGAGCCGACGAGGTGCGCAGGATCAGGCTCCACTGCGGCCACGGATTCGACCCGGCACGCACCTCGGGCGGACGCGGCATGATCTCCAGTTGCGTCACACTCGCTGCGCCCTGGCGGTGCGCGGTGCCCAAGCAGTCGGCGCCCGTGTCGCCGCCGCCGATGATCACCACGTGCTTGCCGGCCACGTCGATCGGAGACGATTCCAGGTCACCCTGCTGCACACGGTTGGCCAACGGCAAATATTCCATTGCCTGATGGATGCCGGACAGGTCGCGGCCGGGAACCGGAAGGTCGCGGGCCGCAGTCGCGCCGGCGGCGAGCACGATCGCGTCGTACGACGCGATCAGTACCTCGATGTCGACGCTGTCGCCAACGGTGGCGTTGGTGCGAAATTCGGTGCCTTCGGCTTCCATCTGGGCGAGGCGGCGGTCGAGGTGACGCTTCTCCATCTTGAACTCAGGTATGCCATAGCGGAGCAGGCCGCCGATCCGGTCGGCCCGTTCGAGCACGATCACCTCGTGACCGGCACGGGTCAACTGCTGCGCGGCGGCGAGTCCGGCGGGGCCGGAGCCGATCACGACGACACGCTTACCGGTGCGCACCGTGGGCTGCTGTGGAACCACCCAGCCCTCGTCCCACGCGCGGTCGATGATCTCCACCTCGACCTGTTTGATCGTGACCGCATCGCTGTTGATGCCGAGTACACACGCGGACTCGCATGGCGCCGGGCACAGTCGACCGGTGAACTCGGGGAAGTTGTTGGTGGCATGCAGACGGTCGATCGCGTCACGCCAATGATCGCGGTAGACGAAGTCGTTCCAGTCGGGGATCAGGTTGCCGAGCGGGCAGCCGTTGTTGCAGAACGGGATGCCGCAATCCATGCACCGCCCGGCCTGCGTACGCAGGTGGTCGGCGGGGAAGTCCTCGTACACCTCCTTCCAGTCGCGCAACCGCACCGGCACGGCACGGCGGACCGGGGTTTCCCGGCCCCATTTCATGAACCCGGTTGCCTCACCCACGGCTTGCCTCCATCACTCGATCCAAGGTTGCAGCCTCATCGAGGCCGTCCGTTTCGGCCTGCTTCATCACGGCCAGCACCCTCGCGTAGTCACGCGGCATCACCCGCTTGAACTGCGCCACCTCGTTCGCCCAGTCGGCACGAATCCGCCCGGCAACCGCCGAGCCGGTGCAGCACACATGTTCGTCGAGCACGCCAGCCAGGAACTCGACATCGGCCGCGTCGGCGGAGGCCGGATCCGTGTCGAGCGCGTGCATCTCGACCATGTCGTAGTTCAGCTTCGCGGCGAACACGTCGTCGGGGTCGTACACGTAGGCGATGCCGCCGCTCATCCCGGCGCCGAAGTTGCGCCCGGTCGGCCCGAGCACCACCACCCGGCCCCCGGTCATGTACTCGCAGCCGTGGTCGCCGACTCCCTCGACCACCGCGGTGGCGCCGGAGTTGCGCACACAGAACCGCTCGCCCACCGTTCCGCG
>JAYURF010000254.1:0-4904 GCA_043756365.1 Acidimicrobiales bacterium | reverse complement strand
TCCGAACCGTCGCCGGCGCACAGCGTCGCGGTCACGCGTTGGCCGACGCGTTGGTCGAGCGCGGTGAGCTCGTGCTGCAACCGCACGTCGACGCAGTCGAACCGCTCGACCCCGGTCCGCAGGGTTCGTTCGAGCAGTGGCTGAAGAAACAGGTTCCGTCGTGCCCACCCGAACGGCCGGGCCTTCGGCTCGACGTGGGCGAAGCAGCGGCCCCAAGACGTGTAGTACCGGATCGGCATGTTCTGCAGGGTGTCGGCAAGCACGTCATCGACGAGGCCGATCGTCTGGCAGGTGCGCAGCGACTCGTCGTCGATCCCGACCGCTCGCGGGTAGTCGACGATCGCCGGCGCACGGTCGATCACGATCGTCTTGATGCCGTAGAGGCCGAGCAGGTTGGCGAACGTGATGCCGCACGGCCCTGCGCCGACGATCAGCACATCGGTGTTGATGGTCTCGCTCATCGTGCGCAGACCTATCAATCCAACAGAAACTCGAGGCTGGCGGCGTTGAACCGGGCAGCATTCTCGAAGTGCGGCCAGTGCTTCACGTCGGCCATCTCGAGCACGGTTGCGTTCGGCATCAGCTGGGCGACGGCGCGCGACGTGTTGGAGTACTCGCTGAAGTCCCTGCCCGACGCGATCGTGAGCGTGGGGTGCTGGATCGAACGCCACTCGGTCTCGGTCAGCAGGTTGCGGTTGCGGATCTCCATCTCCTGCAGGGCGAGTGTGTGGCGCATCGTGGCGATCATGCCCGGTTGGCGGTAGATCGCCTGGCGCAGCGACACCAGGTCGGGTAGGCGGTTGTGTTCCTCGGCGATCAGGTGCTCGAACATCGCCGCGATCGACGCCCAGTTCGGGTCTTCGACGGCCCGCATGCGGGTGGCGATGATCCGCTGCATGTTCTCCTCGCTGGCCACGAGCCCCGCGACCGACATCAGCACCAGGCGGTCGACCCGCTCGGGGTGGCGGAGCGCAACCGCGGCGGCGACCCACGAACCGAGGGATGTTCCGAGCAGGTGGGCGTGGGCGATGCCCAGCGCGTCGAACACGGCGAGCGTGTGGTCGACGTAGTGGCTGATCTCGAAATCGTGGTCGGGCCGTTCGGAGAAGCCGTTGCCGACGAAGTCGAACGCGACGGACCGGAAGTGCTCGCCGTACGGGCCGAGGTTGCGGGCGAAGGTCTCCCAGTGGCCGCCGGTGCCGTGCAGCATCACCACCGCTGGAGCGTCGACGGGCCCCGACTCTGCGTAGCGGGTACGCACGCCGCCTGCGTCGAGGAAGCCGTGGCGGAACTCCACCTCGCGTAGGGCGCTCCAGATGCTCGGATGGTCTTCAGCCTGCTCGGTCATGTCGCAATTCCTGTCGGGCCGGCTCCTGTCGGGCCGGCTCCGGTCGGGTCGCAACGGTGCGCGGCGAGGCGCTCGGCGGTGGTGCGCTCCCACTCCGCCAGCGGAATCATCACGCCGTCGTCGGTGATCAGGCGCTCGGTCGCGGCGACGATCTCGGCATTGCTCATGGCGAGGTCGAGGACGATACGCCAGGGCTGGCGAACCTGCCAGGGTGTGACCACGTACATCTCGATCATGTTGTGCTCAGGGTCGCGGAAGTAGATGCTCCAGCTGTTGCCGTGGTTGCGGGCCTCGAGCTCGGTGGCACCGTGCGCGGCGGCGAGCGCGGCGAACGTCCGCAGGTCGTCGAGGCTGCCGACTCGGAACGACACCTGGCCGAGCACCTTCGTCGTCGGCTCTCCGGTTCGTCCGCGAACGAACACCACTTGGTGGTGCTCGCCGTTCGAGCCGGTGAGGAACGTGAGGTGTTTGCCCTGGAAGTCGCCGTGGTCGCTGACGACCATGCCGAACACCTGGGTGTAGAACTCGACCATCAGGTCCGGGTCGTGCACGAAGATCCCGAGATGGGTGAGCTGCGCGTTCGGGATCGTGGTCGTGCGTGTTCGCGGCGCGACGTCGGGAGAACGATCAGGTACTGGCAGGTCGGGTCGTGACATGTTGCTCCATCATTGCAAGCCTCCAGTGTCGCTTGACGGATGCGTCAACATCGTGTCGGGAGGCACCGGGAACCCCGGTTTGACGTCGCCCATTGAACCTGCGTAAATAGCCCTTGCATGAGCCAGGACACCGATGTGCAGGTGCGCGCCGATGTTGCTGACGACGGCGTGTGCACGATCACCCTCGACAACCCGACGCGCCGCAACGCGTGGAGCCCGACGATGGAGACCCAGTACTTCGACGCGCTCGATCGCGCCGCTGCCGACCAAGCCGTGCGGGCGATCGTGCTCACCGGTGCCGGGGCGTCGTTCTGCCCGGGTCTCGACTCGCAACGACTGGAGCAGGCCGCCGGCCCCGTCGGCCTGCTCCTGGAGGGTCGCCGCTCGCAGCACTACCCCCTGACGATCCCCAAGCCGATGGTCGCCGCGATCAACGGCGCGTGCGCCGGCATCGGGCTGGTGCAGGCGCTGGTGTGCGATGTGCGGTTCATGGCCCGCACGGCGAAGCTGTCCACCGCGTACGCGAAGTTGGGCGTTCCCGCCGAGTACGGGCTGTCGTGGCTGCTCCCTCGGATGATCGGCATCGAGTGGTCGCTCGACCTGCTGCTGTCGGCCCGCCGGGTCGGCGGCGACGAGGCCCAGCGCATCGGGCTCGTCAGCCGGGTGTGCGATGACGACACCGTGCTCGCCGAGGCCCAGGCCTACGCCGCCATGTTGGCCACCGGCAGCTCGCCATGGGCGATGGCCACGATCCGCCGCCAACTCTGGGGCGACCTGAGCCGCGGCTACACCGAGGCAAACGCCCTGTGGTTCGAGGCGATGTTGCGTCTCAACAGCCCCGACAACCCCGACTTCGCCGAAGGCGTCAGCGCACTCGTCGACAAGCGCGCGCCCCGGTTTGCGCCGCTCCCCGCAGATGGCGCGCTGCCGCCCCTACCTCCATTCGCGCCCCAGTGAACCGGCCGATGAATTGGCCAACGAATCGCCCGAGGGTCGGAGCCGACTGGTCATGAACCCCCGCTACTCCCCCGAGGCAGAGGCGTTCCGCGCTCGCGTGCAGGCCTTCCTCGCCGAGCACCTGCCCCCCGCCTGGCACGGCATCGGGGCGCTCCCCCGCGCCCAGGCGATCGAGTTCACCGACCGGTGGCGAGCGCTGCTCCACGAGCACCGGCTGCTCGGTGTCACGTGGCCGGCCGAGTACGGCGGCGGAGGGCTCACCAAGCTCGAGCAGGTCGTGCTCGTCGAGGAGCTCGCGAAGGCGGGCGTGCCGTCGATGGCCCCGAACGACACATTCAGCATCAAGATGGTCGGCGGCCTGCTGCTGAGGTGGGGCACCGACGATCAAAAGCGGAGGTTCCTGCCGATGATCCTGGCCGACAAGCATCGCTGGTGCCAGGGCTACTCCGAACCCGACACCGGTTCGGATCTCGCCGGCCTACGCACGACCGCCGAGCTCGACGGCGACGAATGGGTGCTGAACGGCCAGAAGATCTGGCAGACCAGGGCGCGTGAGGCGAACTGGATCTTCGTGCTCGCCCGGACCGACCCGAGCGCTACCAAGCACCGGGGGTTGACGTTCTTCCTCGTGCCGATGGACCAGCCCGGCGTCGAGGTTCGCCCGATCAGGATGATGGGTGGTTCGGAGGGTTTCAACGCGGTGTTCCTCGACGCTGCCCGCACCGCGACCGCAAACGTCATCGGCGATGTGAACGACGGATGGACGGTCGCCAACAGCGTGCTGTCGCTCGAGCGCGGCGACGAGGCCGCGACCAACCCCGTGCTGTTCCGCGCCGAGTTCGATCGACTGGTCGCGATGGCGCGCGAGCGCGGCCGCCTCGACGACCCCGTCATCCGCGACCGCATCGCCGCCGCATACTGCCGTGTCGAGACGATGCGGTTCGTCGGGTACCGGATCCTCACCGGCGTGCTCTCGACCGGCACTCTCGGGCCCGAGGCGTCGATCTCCAAGCTCCAGTGGTCGGAGTACCACCGCGACCTCACCCGCCTTGCGATCGATGTGCTCGGCGCCGACGCGCTCGTCGTGGAGGGCCAACCCCCGATGCGCGAGTACCGCGCCGACGACCCCGGCACCCCGAACACCTCGGCGGCGTGGCTCGGCGTGCTCTACAACGCCGTCGCCGGCACCATCTATGCCGGTACGTCGGAAGTCCAACGAAGCATCCTCGGGGAACGAGTCCTCGGCCTCCCCCGCGAACCAACCGTCTGACGCTCCACGACGCTACTGTCGACACGCGTGGTCAGCACATCAACACATCAACGCGGACCAACGTCGCACGACCAGGAACGGGGTCCGGCATGAAGGTCGGCGTCTACTTCGACATGCGCAACCCGCCCGAGTGGCGACAGGACTGGTCGCGCCTGTACGGCTTCACCGTGGAGATGTGCCAGGAGGCCGAGCACCTCGGCCTCGACTCCGTGTGGACGAGCGAGCACCACCTGTTCGACGACGGCTACCTCACACAGCCGCTCACGATGCTGGCCGGGATCGCCGCGGCGACGCGCACGATCCGCCTCGGCACCGCTGTCCTGCTCGCCCCATTGCGCCCCGCGATCCAGATCGCCGAGGAAGCGACGATCGTCGACCTGCTCTCGGGTGGACGGCTCGACCTCGGCCTCGGTGCCGGCTACCGCCACCCCGAGTTCGAGTTGTTCGACGCCGACATCACCAAGCGCTACACCGCCACCGATCGCCGCGTGGCCGAGCTGCGCGCGATTTTCGCCGACCCCCGCCACATGCCCCCGCCGGTGAACGGTCAGATCCCGATCTTCCTCGGCTACCAGGGGCCGAAGGGCGCCAAGCGAGCGGGGAAGCTGGGCACCGGCCTGTTGAGCGCGAACGGCGCGCTATGGGAGCCGTTTCGTGACGGGCTGGCTGAGGC
>JAYURF010000253.1:0-1815 GCA_043756365.1 Acidimicrobiales bacterium | reverse complement strand
GCGATGTTCCGGAGGAGACCAGTCGCTACGGAATGGGTTTCTGGCTCCATGCATGCAACGACGCGGTGATGCTCGTGGGCGCTGACGCGGGAGTATCGTTCCGCTCGGCGCACTCACCGAGCCTCCAGATCACCGCCACCGTCGTCTCCAACACCTCCGGCGGCGCGTGGCCGATCGTGCGCCATCTCGACGGACTGTTCGCGAACTGAGACGTGGAGCGGTCGCTTGTCGAGTTCGGCACCCCTGCGGTGCACAAGTCGACAAGCGAACGCTGCGGTGGACGTCTGAGCTGGTCAGGTCGCTCAACGGTTCTGCTTCAGGGATCTGTTCCGTGTGCCGATGTATCTGTGTTACCGATCGGATAGGCACAGCCCATCGGTTTTCGTGAGCTACCCTGGAGGCGTCATGCGAGTCCCACGTACCTTTGCCTTCGTCGACCTGTCCGGGTTCACGAACTACACCGCCGCCTTCGGTGACGATGCAGCCGGGCGCATCCTCGGAGCGTTTCGGATGCTGGTACGCGAGATCGCCAGCGAGCGCGGTGTGCGCATCGCCAAGTGGCTCGGCGACGGGTGCATGATCGTCAGCGTCGACCAGGCCAACGCCATCTCGTTCGCCCTCGATCTTGACGATCGGGCCGGCGAGGTGTGCGCCCCGCTGGCGCTGCGGGTCGGCCTCGCCTCCGGCTACGCGCTGTTGTTCGAAGGAGACGACTACATCGGCTCGGCGGTCAACATGGCCTCGCGCCTGTGCGATGTGGCCGGCCCGTTCGACGTGCTCTTGCCGACAATGCAGCTGGAGCGGCTGCCCGAAGGCATTACCGCCACCGAACACGGCGAGGTGGAGCTGCGCGGTTTCCCCGGCACGATCAACGTCCTCGCACTTCATGGTCGCCCCGCCTCGCCATCGCTGAACGACACCGGTGAGCTGTGGACCCGCACCCCCTTCGGCTGACCTGCCCGCTGCGGTGGTAGCCGCCGTCGATGTCGGCGCAACCATCGGCCTGCGCCCCGAGGCCCTGGCCGACGACATCGAAACAGCTCGCGAACTGGCGCTCGGCCATACGCGGATCACGTTGTCGTGGGCGCAAGCGCAACCTCGTCCGGGCACGCTCGACGGCGGAGTCGTCGAGACGCTGCGCAGCACCGCGCACGCCGTCCACGAAGCGGGGGCAAAGGTGTGGGTGTGCCTGCTCTCGCCCGACGTGCCGCAGTGGTTCGACAACGAGGGCGGCTTCGCCGACGCCCGCCAGGCTGGGCACTGGTGGCCGCGGTGGGTGGAGCTGGCGAGCGCTGCCTTCGGTGACGAGGTGGACGGATGGATCCCGTTCGAGGCACCGCTGGCGATGGCCAACCGCCTGGTGCCCGACGACCCCCGCCGTCATGGCGAGGTCATCGACACGCTGTGTGTTGCGTGGCGCGATGCGTGGCGCATCCTCCACGGACCCGTGCCCGTGGCCACGGGGCTCGATGTACGTGTTGTCCGGATCCCGCGTGACGACGTGGTGGCCGCCGAGAACGCACGGCGCGACGAGCACCTGCACTGGCACACATGGCTACGTGCGCTGCGTGACGGAACGATCACCATTCCCGGTCGCGCCGACCGCGAGCTTGCCGACATGGCCGGCTCGTGCGACGTGCTGGGCATCGCCATCAGCGGCGAGCGCGACCTCGACCTCGAAGCACTGGTGCAGCGCACCGCCGAGGAGGGCCCCGATCGACCGTTGGCGATCACGTTCCGGCCCCGCGGCAACGATCTCGATGCACGGGCCGAGGTGATTGATGCCGTCCTCGCCGACACCAGGCGGCTCATGTC
>JAYURF010000252.1:0-1816 GCA_043756365.1 Acidimicrobiales bacterium | reverse complement strand
CGAAGTCGTTGCCGGGTCCACGCGCCCCGAGATGCAGGTTGCTCAACCAACCAGTGCGCCGTCCATGGCCCCACTCCGCGCCGAGGACCACCAGGTCGAGGGTGTGCACGGGCTTCACCTTCCGCCATGTCGCACCGCGCCGACCCGCCTGGTACGTGGAGCCGAGCGCCTTCACCACAACACCCTCATGACCGGCTGCGACCGCCTCGTCGGCGAACCGGTCGGCGTGGTCACCAACGTCGGTTTCGATCGACGGCAACAGCAGCGATGGAGCAAGCAGCTCGCGCAGCACGGCCTTGCGCGTGGTGAGGGGTTCGTCGATCAGTGACCGTCCGCCGAGGAGCATCGCGTCGAAGAAGAACACGTCGCTCCCACCCAGGCCGCTCATGGTGTCCTGGAACCGCCGCGGCCGGCCGTCGTCGTGGAACGCGAGCGACTCACCGTCGAGGACCACATCGTGCACATCAAGCGCACCCACCGCTGCGGCGGCGCGCGGCAACGATGCGGTGATGTCGTTCAGGCCGCGGCTGAACAGACGGACCTGTCCGCCCGACTTGTGCGCCTGCACGCGGATGCCGTCGAGCTTGTACTCGACGCTCGCCGCACCGGTGAGTCGCAGCGCATCTGCTGCGGTCGGCGATGTGGCGGCGAGCATCGGCTGGACTGCGACGAGCGGCGTGAGACCAACGTCGAGCGATTCGCCGGCAAGTGCACGTGCGGCTGCCGCGCCCAGGTCACCGAGCAACATCGCGGCTCGCCGCAACGCAGCCGCCGTCACACCCGCAGCCTTGGCGACAGCATCGCTGACCACGCCGGCAGTGGCGCCCTGGCGGACCCCGCCGGTGAGCACCTCGAACAGGTGTCGCTGCTCACCGTCGGTCAGCCGCACCATCAATGCATGCAGTGCCCGGTCCCGCTCACCCTGCGATCCGGGCCCACTGGTCACAGCCACGGCGGCGAGCACCCGGTCGATCTCACCGATCGTCACCGACGGTGCCGACGCACCGGCAACCGTCGCGTCGCGCATGGTCGCCCAGCCCACCCCGATTCTGCCCTGGCGGGGTTCACCGACCAGCAAGCCGACCACGATCGGCGCAGCCGCCGGGGGTGCAGCACGCAACAGTTCGGCGAGGATCGCCACCTTCTCCGAACGCTTCGCCGTTGCAGCCACCCGGCTCGACGCATCGACGATCTCTCGGTACAGCACGATTGGATCACCGGTCAATCAACGTGGATCCGGTGGCACGACTCACACCGTGGGGACACTGCCGGCAGCACGGTCACGAGCAATCTGCGCGTCCATGGTCTGCAACACCGGCCCGCGCAACGCACGCACGGTTCCGGCATAGGCGCGGCCATCGAGCCCGGCGAGCGCCTCCGCGCGTTGGATCGCGGTGGACAACACGGCCTCCGGTTGGACCACCTCGTCGAGGAAGCCGACATCGATCGCGCTGCGTGCTGCGGTGACCTCGGCAGTCGCAACCGAACGTTGCAGGTGGCGGCGACTCAGGCGTTCGGCGGCGATGGTCAGGGCCCACGCCGGAAGGACCATCCCGATGGCCACCTCGTTGAACCCGATCTTGCAGTCGGCGTCGGCACCGATACGCACATCGCAGCCCAGCAGAACCAGGGCGCCGGCGGCCAGCGCGTGACCCGTGCAGGCCGCCACCACGGGCACCGACGAGCCGTACAGGTGACGGACGAGTTCGCCGCCATCGGACACCAGCGACGACATCGCCGTCAGGTCGCCACCACGCATCACCGTGAGGTCGAACCCAGCGCAGAACTTGCCCTCTCGGCCGTGGAGGACCACCGC
>JAYURF010000251.1:0-4909 GCA_043756365.1 Acidimicrobiales bacterium | reverse complement strand
GAACGTGACGGTCTGTCGCATTCGCATCCTGCACGCTTCGTCCTCGTCGCGTCGATGAACCCCGAGGAAGGCGAGCTCCGCCCGCAGCTGCTCGATCGGTTCGGTCTGTCCGTGGACATGACGGCGCTCGCGGACGTTGCCCTACGTACCGAAGTACTACGTCGACAACTCGGAGCTGAGCGGAGCGGCGCGATCGAGCCTGTCACCGACCAGTTCGCCATTTCCGACGGAGAACTCCGTCAGCAAATCCTTGACGCATCTTGTCTCAACGTCGAGTTGTCAGACGAGATGCTGCACCTGTCCAGTCGCCTCGCAATGGAGGTCGGCGCTGAAGGCTTGCGTGCCGATCTCATGCTGTGCCGTGCAGCAATGGCCGCTGCCTCGCTCGACCAGCGATGCGTCGTGACACCTGACGACATCAGGTCGGTAGCGGAGCTGGTACTCAGCCATCGCCGCCGCCGACGACCGTTCGACGAACCAGGCATCACCCCTGACGAACTCGATCACGCCTGGCAGAACGCAACGGCAGCGACTGACGATGCGTCCGAGGCAAGCGACGATCGATACGAACGGGATCAGCGCGATGATCCAGGCTCATCGCATCAGCTGCCACTCAGCAGTGAGCGCCGCGCCAGCGCACGCGTGACACCTGGCCGGGATGCCATGGCCAACGGACAGCGAGGGCGTGTGCTGCGAGATGAACCGTACGACGCAACGTCAGGGGAGCTGATCGATGGTCGAGCCAGTGCCTTGGCACTTGCTAGTCGGCGCGTCGAAAGCAACACGCCCAGGGCGCCACTGGGCTTGGACGACCTGCGATCATCCGCTCGCGAACAGCGGACCGGTTCACTGCTGCTGTTCGTCGTCGACGCCTCGGCGTCGATGGGTGTCGAGCACCGTATGGCGACGACCAAGGCCTCCATCCTCGGGTTGCTCGGGGATGCATACCGGCGACGCGGTCGCGTGGGTCTGATCACCTTTCGTGGTACCGCAGCCGAACTCGTCCTGCGACCAACCGCTTCGGTGGAGATCGCTCGCGCTCGCCTCGTCGACATCAAGACCGGTGGTTCCACACCGATTGCGGAGGGCCTCGACGAGGCAACCAAAGTCGTGCAGGGAAGCACCGGTGACGCCCCGCTGGACTGCACCGTGATCGTCGTCACCGACGGGCGCGCCACCGCAGGCGACCACGAGCCGGTCGCCGCTGCTCATCGCTCGATGGAACGCCTCGCCGCGACCGGAGCGCGAATCGTCGTGATCGACACTGAAGCCGGGTCCACCAGGCTCGGCCTTGCCGGCGAACTTGCCGATCGGGTCGGAGCGACACTGATTCCACTCAGCACCACTGACCCGGACCAACTGGAGAGAGCCGTTCGGTCGCTGTGATCATGCGCCAGAGCCGACGACCTCTACAATGTCAGAGGACTTGTCGATCACGGCGGTGCGGATCGCGACATTGAACGTCGCCTCTGGCCGGCATCGACGGTCAGCTGGCGCGTCGGGTGTGATCAGGCCGACCGCCCCGCAGTACATCCCGCGTGCCAAGTATCCATTTCATCGATGAAGCACGTCGCTGCGACATTTGGAAGACCAGCGACTTGATCAACATCGGTGCGATTCGAATGTGCAAGCTGACTGCAGGAATGGTTAGGGTGACCAAACAACTGAAAGCCCCCTGCGGGGTCAGGTGCAATTCCTAACCGGCGGTACAGCCCGCGAACCCCTCGTCCTCGGATGTTGGGCCGATCCGATGAAATTTTGGAGCCGACGGTCATAGTCCGGATGGGAGCAGGGATGACGGCACCTGAGCGGTCGCGCCCTGATGGGTGCGTCCGCCCGGCTGGCGTTGCCGTGCTCCGGAAAGGACTGGCAACGTTGGACAACTGGACGGCTATGCAAACAGCGCTTCAAGCTGCAGCGCAGGTTCGTACGCGCACCTCCCCCAATCCCTGGGTAGGAGCCGTGGTGCTCTCACCGGCTGGCGAAGTCGTCGGGATCGGCGCGACGCAACCGCCAGGCGGGGACCACGCGGAGGTGATCGCTCTACGCGCAGCTCACAAGGCAGCTGCAGGCGGGACGTTGGTGGTCACGTTGGAACCTTGTGTCCATCACGGCCGGACCCCTCCGTGCGTCGACGCGATCGTCGCCGCCGGCGTGACGCGGGTGATCGTTGGGGTCATGGACCCGGACCTCCGGGTCGCCGGGCAGGGTTTGGCCGCGTTGCGCGCTGGCGGGGTCGACGTCGAGGTCGGGCTGCTCGCAGCGGACGTGTCGTTGCAGCTGGAGCCGTATTTGCATCACCGTCGGACGGGTCGCCCGTACGTGGTGTGCAAACTCGCGACGACAGTCGACGGCGGTATCGCCGCGGTCGATGGTTCGTCACGGTGGATCACCGGCGTTGAAGCGCGAACCGATGCGCACCAGTTGCGGGCCGAGAGCGACGCCATCATCGTCGGCGCCGGCACGATCAGGTGCGACGACCCATCACTGACGGTGCGCCACGTCGACGGCCGCGACCCGCTCCGGGTCGTCCTCGGAACCGCCCCGGCCGAGGCAAAGGTGCGGCCCTGTCTGGAATGGAACAGCGACCTGCCGGCGCTGCTCGACGACTTGGGCCGTCGGGGCGTACTACAGGCGATGATCGAGGGCGGCTCACGTACAGTCCGTTCGTTCTTCGATCTCGATCTGATCGACCGGTACGTGCTGTACGTCGCACCGGCACTTCTCACCGGCACCGGCACGGTCCCGATGATCGCCGGGCCCAGCGCCGCGTCGATGGAATCCATCTGGCGCGGCCGCTTCGCCGGTGTGCGCCATGTCGGTCCCGATCTGCGGATCGATCTCATCCCTACCAACAGGAGCAACAGCATGACCCGACCAGCGCACGACGATCCGAACCAAGGGCAGGGCTGACATGTTCACCCGAAACGTCGAGGAGCTCGGTACCGCCGCCGAGCGCTCGCCAGCCCCCGGGATCACGCCGTGTGTCCGTTACCCGGGCGAGGTCGGCTGATGAGACAGGGATTGTTCGATTCGATCGACGACGCGATCGCCGCGATCGCCCGTGGCGAGATCGTCGTTGTCGCGGATGACGAGGACCGCGAGAACGAAGGTGATCTGATCATGGCCGCCGACGCAGCGACAGAGGAACAGATCGCCTTCTTCGTCCGCCACACCTCCGGCGTGATCTGTGTCGGGCTCCCCGACGAACGCTGCGACGAACTCCACCTCGCGCTGATGGTCCCACCCGCCGCCAACAAAGAAGCACAAGGCACCGCGTTCACCGTCTCCGTCGATCTGAAGGCGGGAACCTCGACCGGCATCTCCGCTGGCGACCGGGCCCGAACGTTACGTTCGCTCGCCGACCTGAGCGTCGGCCCCGAGGCGTTCAACCGGCCCGGCCATATCTTCCCCCTCCGCGCCCGCCCCGGCGGGGTACTGAAACGTGCCGGGCACACCGAAGCTGCCGTCGATCTCGCCCGCCTCGCCGGACGCTTCCCGGCAGGGGTGCTGTGCGAAGTTGTCCTCGACAACGGCGGCATGGCCCGCGTCGCCGACCTCCGCGCGTTCGCCGACCGGCACGGGCTGCTGCTCGTCTCGATCGCCGATCTGGTCCGGCACCGCCGCCGTACCGAGAAACTCATCACCCGCACCGCCGCAGCCCGGCTACCCACCGAGTGGGGAGAGTTCCGCTGCTACGCGTTCCACAGCCTCGTCGATGGCGGCGACACGCACCTCGCGTTCGTCAAAGGCGACGTCGCCGGACGGACCGACGTGCTCGTCCGAGTCCACAGCGAATGCATCACCGGTGACGTGTTCGCCAGCGTCAAATGCGACTGCGGCGCCCAACTCCACGAAGCAATGCGCCGCATCGACGACGACGGCTACGGCGTCGTCGTCTACCTCCGCGGACACGAAGGCCGAGGCATCGGCATCACCCACAAACTGCGCGCCTACGAACTCCAAGACACCGGACTCGACACCGTCGACGCCAACCTGGAACTGGGCCTGCCCGTCGACAGCCGCGAATACGGCATCGGCGCCCAAATCCTCGCCGACCTCGGCCTGACCAGTGTCCGTCTCATGACGAACAACCCGGCCAAGTACCGCGGACTCGAAGGATTCGGGCTGACCATCACCGAACGCGTGCCCCTGCACGTTCCCATCCACCCCGAAGCACAGCGCTACGTCGACACCAAACACCAACGCATGGGCCATCTCATCGGCCCCGAAGATCACTCGGGTCTGCCCCAATGCGGTTGACATCTTGACTGCGAGGATTTGTCCTCGCTCGAAAGGATGGCAGCCATGCCTAAAGCGTTTCCTCCAGAGTGCCCTGACCGAGACGGGTGCAGCGATCTGTCGGCCCACTCGGTGAAACACTCGTCTGGGAATAGAACTGTCCTCCCGGCGTCGCCAGGGTTTCGTCGACTCCGTCGTCCTGTCATTCGACAGGTAAAACCTTGAAGCCGCCGCAGTTCCGTCGCTCTGCGGCGCTCATCCGTTGGAGTATGTTCATCTCAGATTCATGCGGAATTCATCTGCGCTCCACACGTGGGTTGCGCGTATAAATCTTGGAGGGAACGATGGAGTCGACAGTTGAGTGGAATGCACCCGGGCCGGGACCGTGGCAGCAAGACAGCGCGCACACTCCGGTGGCCCAAACGCGCATCATGCAGCGCCTGTATCCGCAAGGGTTCAACCGCGGGTTCACCGAGACTTTCGCCGTCTACGGCGTGTTGCTCGACCGCCTCGCTCTGGGCGTCGTCAACGGTTTCACGTACCACCAGCCGCAGCCGTTCGATCTTCCGGGCCCCGATGGGCCCAAGGACCCGGAGTGGATCGCGGCCGAGTTCGGCCGTCGGGTCGGGGTGGCGGCGCAGGCATTTGAGAAAAAGATCTGGCGAGA
>JAYURF010000250.1:0-1817 GCA_043756365.1 Acidimicrobiales bacterium | reverse complement strand
ACGTGGCCCACGTTGCCGACCCGCTCGGAGGTTCCTGGTACGTCGAGGAGCTCACCGACGAGATGGAACGTCAGGCCGAGGCGCTGTTCCAGCACATCGATGACATCGGTGGCGGGTCGATGCTCGAGGGCTGCATCAAGGGCATCGAGGACAACTGGTTCCAGGGGCGCATCGCCGATTCCGCCTACGAGCTCGAACGCAAGTTCAACAACGGCGAACGCGTCATCGTCGGCGTCAGTAGGTTCACCGAGGGCAATGACGAGATGGGCTCGCTCGACCTGTTGGAGATCACCAACGAAGACGAGGCCAGGCAGCTCAAGCGACTCGACACGGTACGCCATGACCGCGACCAGGCCGCCGTCGACGGGGTGCTGGGCAAGCTGGCCACCGAAGCCGCCGACCCCGAGATCAATCTGATGCCGACCCTGATCGAGGCAGCGCAAACGTATGCGTCGCTGGGGGAGATCATGAACACCATGGCCGGGGTGTTTGGTCGCCACATCGAAGTGCCCACGATCTGAGCTAGCGGCCCATGGCGCTACTCGAAACACATTCGATGTCGGTCACTTTCGGCGGGCTCAAGGCCGTCAACGATGTCGATCTGCAGGTGCAGTCAGGCGCGCTCGTTGGGCTGATCGGTCCGAACGGAGCCGGTAAAACAACCTTCATCGACGGCCTCACCGGGTTCGTTCCCACGACCGGCCAGATCCTGTTCGATGGCCGCGAGGTCGGCGCTGCGCCGCCACACCGCAGATCACAAGCGGGTCTCGGACGAACATGGCAATCGCTGGAACTGTTCGATGATCTGAGCATCCGCGAAAATCTGCAGGCGGCTGCCGAGCGCCAGACCATTGCCAGCTTCTTCGCCGATTTGGTGGCACCGCGCCGGTACCGCGACCAAACCCACGTCGATTTCGCACTCGATGTACTTGGCATCAGTGACCTGGCCGACGCCATGCCGAATGAGATCAGTCAGGGTCAACGCAAGCTCGTCAGCGCAGCGCGGGCGCTTGCCGCGCGACCAAAGTTGGTGTGCATGGATGAACCGGCCGCAGGGCTCGACACCCAGGAGAGTCGCGCGCTCGGCAGGCAGCTTCGTTCGATCATCGATGCGGGGATGACGATCCTGCTGGTCGACCACGACATGGGCCTGGTGCTCGACGTCTGCGACTACATCTACGTGATCGAGTTCGGACTGA
Organism: Acidimicrobiales bacterium; assembly: GCA_043756365.1. Taxonomy (GTDB): domain Bacteria; phylum Actinomycetota; class Acidimicrobiia; order Acidimicrobiales; family Ilumatobacteraceae; genus VFMC01. The sequence goes on along the minus strand of JAYURF010000250.1, from coordinate 618 downwards.
AGATCGCTGAAGGCACACCCGCCGAGGTGAAACGTGATCCGGCGGTGATCGAGGCGTACCTCGGCGCATCAGCGCGCACCGCGGCCGCAGAAGACCCAGAACCCGGCACGGCGGTTCCCGACCAGAGCGGAGCCAACTGATGGCACTACTCGAGATCGATGACATGTCCACGGGCTACAACGGTGTCGCTGTGGTACGCAACTTGACGATGACCGTGAACGAGGGCGAGATCGTCGCCCTGCTCGGCCCTAACGGAGCCGGCAAGACCACCACCTTGCTGACCACCTCGGCACTCAACCCGATCCTCAGCGGCGACATCCGGGTGCTCGGCAGGTCGGTGAAGGGCCGCCGGCCGCACATGGTGGCGCGTGAGGGAGTGGCTCACGTGCCGGAGGATCGCAGCCTGTTCTTCCGGCTCACGGTTCGCGAGAACCTCCGGCTCGGTGCGGCCAAGGGTTCCGCCGACGTGAACCAGGCACTCGGATACTTCCCGGCGCTCGAGCAGTTGATGGACCGCCGTGCCGGGCTCCTCAGCGGCGGTGAGCAGCAGATGCTCGCCATGGCCCGCGCGCTCACGGTGCAGCCGAGGCTGCTGATGGTCGACGAGATGAGCCTCGG
>JAYURF010000249.1:0-4912 GCA_043756365.1 Acidimicrobiales bacterium | reverse complement strand
TCCGCCACATCGACGCGTCACCGGACTTCGCAGGCGCGGCAGGCACGGCGCTCGTCGGCGGTTGCACCATCTGGTGTGACTCGAACATGGTCGCCCATGGCATCACCCGCAGTCGTCTCCCTGCGGACAACCCGGTGCGGTGCAGCTTGCGCGACGACGGGATCGCCGCTGCCGCGGCTGTGGCGGGCAACACCCGGTCAGCGGTCGCCGTCGACCGCTGGCTCGACGATCTCGACGGCTCGCTCGCCGTCATCGGCAACGCCCCGACGGCGTTGTTCCGGCTCCTCGAACTCGTCCTCAACGGCGCAGCCAAGCCGGCGGCCATCATCGGTATCCCGGTCGGCTTCATCGGCGCCGCCGAGTCCAAGCAGGCGCTCGCCACGCTGGCTCACCACATCCCGTATCTCACCGTGCACGGTCGACGCGGCGGTAGCGCCATGGCAGCGGCTGCCGTCAACGCGCTCGCGAGCAGCAAGGAATGACAGCAATGACCGACACCACGCCACCATCGGCGACCGGAAGCCTGTATGGCGTCGGTACCGGCCCCGGCGACCCCGAGTTGATGACCATCAAGGCACAGCGCATCGTCCAGGAGTGCGCCGTCGTCGCCCACTTCGCCGCTCGCCGCCGCCACGGCAACGCCTGGTCGATCATCGAACACCTCGTCACTGAGAGTCAGACCGTGCTGCGTCTCGAATACCCCGTCACCACCGAAACGCTCGAACCCGCCGACTACGAATGCCAGATCGCCGAGTTCTACGACCGCAGCGCTGACGCGGTTGCCGCCCACCTCGACGCAGGCCGCGACGTCGCCGTGGTGTGCGAGGGTGACCCGTTCTTCTACGGCAGCTACATGTACATCCACCAACGCCTCGCCGCCCGCTACCCGACCACCGTCATCCCCGGAGTAACGTCCGTGTCCGCAGCAACAGCAGCGGCGGGCGTGCCGCTCGTATCGATGAACGAAACGCTCACCGTGCTCCCAGGTGTGATGCAGCCGGAGCAACTGAAGGAAGCGCTCGCCAACGTCGACGCCGCAGTGGTGATGAAGGTCGGTCGCCACCTCGCCGACATTCGCAACGCCGCCGCCGCCGCCGGCCTCGCCGAGCAGGCCGTCTACGTCGAACGTGCGAGCTGTGCGGCCGAGCGCGTCGTGCCGCTCACCGACACCGCCGACATCGAGGCCCCGTACTTCTCGCTCGTGTTGATCCCCGGCACCGGACTTGATGCCCGCAGCCGGCCGGTCCGATGAGCGGGCGACTCACCGTCGTCGGCCTCGGTCCCGGCCGGAGCGACTGGTGCACCCCGGCGGTGACATCCCGCCTCGCCGAGGCGACCGACCTCGTCGGATATGGGCCGTACCTCGCCATGGTCGACCCCGCCTGCCGTGCCCGACGGCACCCGTCCGACAACCGCGTCGAAGCGGACCGGGCCCGCAATGCGCTCGATCTCGCCGACTCCGGTGGCGACGTCGTCGTCGTCTCCTCAGGCGACCCTGGTGTGTTCGCGATGGCCAGCGCCGTGCTCGAACAGTTGGCTCAGCAACCCGACCGGTGGCGAAACGTCGAGATCGACGTCCAGCCCGGCATCACCGCCGCACAAGCAGTCGCCAGTCGAGTCGGCGCCCCACTCGGTCATGATTTCTGCGTACTCTCGCTGTCCGACGTGCTCAAGCCCTGGGCGATCATCGCCCGACGCCTCGACGCAGTCGCCGGTGCCGATCTCGTGATCGCCCTGTACAACCCGCGCAGCAGGCACCGCCCGCACCAGTTCGCCGACGCCATCGCGATCGTCGCTCGCCACCGCGGCCCAGGCACGCCGGTCATCGTTGGTCGCCATGTCGGCCGCGATGCCGAGAACGTTATCGTGACCGACCTTGCCCATCTCGATCCCGACACGATCGACATGAGCACCATCGTGGTCATCGGATCATCGGCCACACGCGTCATCGACCGGCCCCCCGGTTCTTCGGTGTACACACCGCGCAGCTACGAGCCCGCGTTGCCCACCGCAGAGACGGGAGTCGCCCGATGACCGTCTGGCAACGCCCTGTTCCGCTAATCGGGGACGACGAGGACGCCGTCGGCCTCGGCTCGGGCGCCGACCCAGCCGTTACGCCTGCGCTGACAATCCTCGGTGTCTGCTATCGTCCGGGTGCGCAATGACGGGAAGCCGGTGTGACTCCGGTGCGGTACTCGCCACTGTGATGGGGAAGCAAAACCCGAAGTGCCACTGGGCGTGAGCCTGGGAAGGTGGGTGGAGCGTTGATCCCAGAGCCAGGAGACCGATTGCGCAAAGGTCCACGAGAACATGGAAAGAGGTTCAAGATGGCTGTTGCCATTGTCCACACGCACGACACCGCACCGATCGACATCCCGCGCTGGAGTTGGATGGTTCTGGCGGTTGCACTCTTCGGGTCGTACCTGATGTTGCAGGAGAACGGATGGCTGACCTCGCATTGGATGGTCATGCACGAGTTCTTCCACGACAGCCGCCACGCACTCGGCATGCCCTGTCACTGACCGCCGAGCGGTCATGCACAACATCAAGGCCTTCTTGGGCCGCGGCGCGCTCGCTGGCATTGCCGGGGGCGTCGTTGCCGCCCTGTTCCAATGGTCGGTGACCGAACGTCAGATCCGTCAGGCGCTCGCCATCGAAGCCGCACGCGAGTTCGGAGCCCACGAAGAGATGTTCTCGCGCGGAACCCAGGTGATCGGCGGCATGCTCGGCGCCTGTCTGTACGGCGTCTTCCTCGGGCTCATCTTCGGATTCGTCTGCGCCCTGCTCTGGTCCGCGCTGTCGGGACGCGACGCGTTCACCCGGTCGATCCGGCTGGCCGCCGTCATCTTCGTCGCGTGGACGCTGGTGCCAGCGTTGAAGTATCCGGCGAACCCGCCCGGCGTTGGCAACCCCGACACCGTCGGGCAGCGCACCGTGTCGTACCTCTCCCTCGTGCTCGTGTCGGTGCTGCTCGCTGTTCTTGCGCGGGAGTTGTGGAAACACCTCACTGCCCGCGGCATTGAGGGAGCCCCGCGGTTCGCTTCCGTTGCAGGTTCGTACCTGCTGGCGATCACGCTCGCCTACCTCGTGCTGCCGGCCAACCCGGACCCGATAGACGCCCCCGCCAACCTGATCTGGCACTTCCGTCTCGGCTCGCTGGCTGGCAACGCGTTGTTGTGGCTCGTCATCGGCACCATGTTCGGATGGCTCGGCGATCGAGCCATCACCCGCAACACCGCCCGCCCCAATACCTCTGAATCGGTGTCGGCCGCATGAGCGTCAACGACTCATCGTTGTCGGTACTGGTGTGTCGAGGCTGTTGCTGTGGCACGCAGGACGGAGTGGACCACGACGGCCATCTCGCGGCCATCACCGCCACAGCGGCCGACGCTGGTGGCAGGGTGAAGGTCACCAACTGCATCGGCCCGTGCGACCGCAAGAACGTCGTCGTGGTACGAACTCGTCCACGGCAAGGTCGCTGGACCGCTCGCTACTACCAAGCGGTCGACGACGTCGAGGTTCTTGCTCTTCGCAGTTGGTTCGTGGCGGGAGTGTCGGATCATCCCGAACCAGCCGAGCTCTCTTCGGTGCGGTTCGATTGGCCGTTGGCTCGTCTCCGAGTCGCCGGGCTGGCCGATGAGCGACGCTGACGGTCCGGCCGCTCGGCCGGGGCTTCGGCTTTTGGTGCTAGGTGGCAGCACCGAGGCGTCGGAGCTGATTCGAGCGATCGATGCACGAGGGTCCGGCATCGAGGTGGTCCTGTCCTACGCCGGGCGCACCGCAACACGTAACCAGCCACCGAAGGGCGTTGAGGTTCGCGTCGGCGGTTTCGGGGGCATCGCAGGGCTCGAGGGCCACCTGCGCGCGGACGGCATCTCCGCCATGATCGACGCAACTCATCCGTTCGCAGCGCGTATGCCGTTCCATGCGGCTGCCGCATGTCGCACCGCCGAAGTCCCGTTGCTGCGCATCGTCCGCCCGGCTTGGGCACCGGAACCGGCCGACCATTGGATTCACGTACCGGCGGTCGATGATGCGGCCTGCGCCGTGCAGCACCTTCGGGCTGGGCGAGTTCTGCTCACGATCGGCCGGCAGGAACTGCGATCGTTCGCCGGCTGTGACGTGGACTTCGTCGTGCGATCTATCGATCCACCGGAACCAGGTGTGCTGCCCGGTGCCACGATGTTGCTGGCCCGTGCGCCGTTCACCCTCGAAGGCGAACTCGATGTGCTCAGAGAACAGCGCATCGATCTCATCGTGTCGAAGAACGCCGGCGGGGGCGCCACCCGCGCAAAGCTCGACGCTGCACGCCAACTCGGGATCCCCGTCGTCATGATCGCCCGTCCACCGGCCCCACCGGTCGACACGGTCGAACGTGTGGAAGACGCACTCGACTGGATTGCTGGGCACTTCGGAGCGTTGCGATGACGTCGCGTGCGCTGCGCGGCGCACTGATGGTGTGCGGCACGACCTCCGATGCCGGTAAGAGCACCATCGTCGCCGGGTTGTGCCGGCTCCTCGCCCGCCAGGGCGTGCGGGTGGCGCCGTTCAAAGCGCAGAACATGTCGCTCAACTCTGTCGTCACACCGTCGGGGCACGAGATCGGGCGCGCGCAGGGCGTCCAGGCCCATGCCGCTGGCGTCGTTGCCGAGGTCGCGATGAACCCGATCCTGCTCAAGCCAACCGGCGAGCGCACCAGCCAGGTGGTGCTCAACGGCTTGCCGTGGAAGGTCATGACGGCCGCCGAGTACCACGCAGCCAAGCTCGACCTGCTGCCGGTCGTCCTCGATGCGTTGGCGGATCTGCGGGCCAGGTTCGACGTCGTGTTGTGCGAGGGTGCCGGCAGTCCCACGGAGATCAATCTGCTCGACCGCGACATCGTCAACCTGCGTGTCGCTCACGATGCAGCGAT
>JAYURF010000248.1:0-1819 GCA_043756365.1 Acidimicrobiales bacterium | reverse complement strand
TGGTACGGTCCGGCGATGAAGTTCTCGATCTTTCCTTCGTACGAACGACCATGGGACGAGCTGCTCGAGCTGGCCCGCTTCGCCGAGCAGTCAGGTTTGCACGGCCTCTGGTACGCCGACCACCTGATGCAACAAACCGACGACGACACTGTCGCCGACGGTCCCGCGGCCGAATGCTGGACGATGCTTGCGGCGATTGCGGTATCCGTCCCCCGACTGCAGCTCACCTCGATGGTGTCGCCGGTCACGATCCATCACCCGGTGGTGCTGGCCAAGCGAGCCGCCACCGTCGACCACATCTCGGGCGGTCGCGCCGTGCTCGGACTCGGCGCAGGATGGCAGGTGAATGAGCACACGGCGTATGGCTTCGAGCTCTTCGACCCAGGAGAACGGGTCAGCCACTTCGAGGAGGCGATCGAGGTGATCCACCGCTTGCTGCACGACGACCGGGCAACGTTCCGCGGCCGCTGGTATCACCTCGACGGAGCGCCCTTCGCCCCACGGCCGGAGAGGTTGCCGCTCCTGGTCGGCACCGGCAGTCCGCGGATGATGCGGATCACCGCACGATGGGCCGACAGCTGGAACACGTGGGGCGATCCGCTTCAACTGGGTGAGCGGACTGCGCAGTTTGCCCGTGCATGTGCCGCTGTCGAGCGGGACTTCGCCACAGTTGCCCGGTCGGCTCAGGCGATGATCTTTCTGACCGACGATGATGCCGCCCGCGACCGGCTCCGGGCCAGCGCCCCCGAGGGGCGTTCGCTGGTGGGCGGGCCCGGCGAGCTGGTTGACCTACTGGGCGCCTACGTGGAAGCCGGCGTAGATGAGTTCGCGATCCCCGACTTCACCCTCGGACGTACACCCGAGAAGCGTCTTGCAACACTCGGCCGTCTACGCAACGAGGTGTTGACGCATCTCGGTTGAGTGAGCGGTGACGCCGACGTGGTTCCTTGAAAACTTTCTACTGCGCGGTTGTCGATGGGTGGCCGCACCAGCGACGCGCGGTTTCGGCGAGGATCCGAGTGCACTGGTGGAGGCTGGATGTGGTCACCCATTCGCTTGCTTCGTGGAGGCCTTCTCCCATGGGACCGAAGACCAGCGACGGAGTCGACACTGCTGCATGAAGTGCTGCGTCGGTCCAGTACGGTGCCCAGGTCACCAGGGGTGGCGCAGCGGCACATGCCGTTGTCGCCTCGCTGATGGAAGTCACCAGATGATGGTTTCGATCGACGTTCAGGGGTGGGCGCTCGACAATGACGCTGAGGCGCACCGATGCTCCGGCTGCATTCACGCTCTGTTCGATCGCACCGACGACCTCACGGATCTGATGCTGCGCGACTCGTCCCCGAGCGTCGACTCCGACGGTGCGAACTTCTGCAGTGATCACGCAGGCTGCCGGAACGGTGAAGGTCTCGCCGTCGGTGCGCACACCGCTGACGAGCACCGCTGGGCGCATGGTTCCGGCAGGCGCAGTGCTGCTCCATTCAGCATCCAGCGCAGCGAGCGACATGGTTGCTGCGGCAGCGGCGTGGGCGGCGTTGGTTCCACGCTCGGGCGTGGAGGTGTGCGTCGAGCAACCCTCGATGACTGCCTCGAGAACGGCGAATCCGCGGTGCTCGGTGATCACGGCCATGTTCGTTGGCTCGAGCACCACGGCCGCCTCGGGACTCCACTTCGTGATCAACGCCTCGGTGCCGATGCTGGCGAACTCCTCGTCAGCGACCCCGGCCACGATGAGGTCGCCGGCGAGCTCGTGGTGCCCGATCGAAGCAGCGGCAAGCAGAGCTGCCGCCAGACCACCCTTGGTGTCGAGCACCCCGCG
>JAYURF010000247.1:0-4924 GCA_043756365.1 Acidimicrobiales bacterium | reverse complement strand
CCGTGCAGGCCAGCGTCGAAGGCATCGGGGTCCCTGCGGCCATCGGCATCACTGGAGTGCTGCTGCTCGTCTTCCAACTCCTGCCCGGCGCGCTGGTGGCGGTGATCGTGTTCGCCATCGTGCTGTGCGCGGGATGGACCGTGGTGGCCGTATCGATGTCACGCGCCTATCGCCGAGAGCTGGCGGCCAGCCTGCAGCGGCGCCTTCTCGCCGACCAGATCGTGGACCTGCATGTAGAAGCCGAGGCCGCGGCCCTGCACAAACTGCTGGTGAGCGACGAGTCGAGCCAGGTTCGACTTGGGCTCGACCTCGTGGCCGGCGAGACCTCGGCTGCGGTGGTGGCCGAACTAGAGCGCCTCGCCAACGACGCCCGGCCCGCCGTGCGGCTTGGCGCGCTGGCCCGGCTCGCTGCGCTCGACGGACAGGCGCGCGGCCGGTTGGCGGCCGAGATTTCAGCGTCGGCATTGTCAGCCGACCCGGCCGAGCGCCGGGCGGCGGCTGGCGCGCTGGCCGTCATCGGAGATGACCGCACCGTGCTTTCGCGATTGCTGGTCGATGACGACACCACTGTGCGATTGGTCGCGCTGTCGTCCGTCGGGTCCGATGACGTGGCGATGGTCGATCCCGTCGTCGCTGCGCTCGGCCATACCGCAACTGCCGCCGCTGCCGGGCGCGCCCTGGGCCGGCTCGGTGCGGCCGTGACACCGGCCGTCGACGCTGCGCTGGCTGCCGGGTCGACGCCGACTCCGATCGCGCTGCGCCTCGTTCGCGCATGTGGAGTGCTCGACAACGAGAGGGCGCTCGCCGTCCTCCGGAACCGGCTCGACGATCCCGACCGCGTCGTGAGTCTCGCCGCACTCGACGCGCTGCGCGGCGCGGCGGTCGACAAGTCGTTGGCGGCGGACCTCGACCGCGTGCTTCACGACGGTGCCGCTTACGCGGCGCGAGCGCTCACCGCCATCTGCTCCCTCGGCGTTCAGCGTGACAACCCCTTGGGCCGGGCCTTGGCAGACGAGGTCGATCTGGCACGCCGCCTGGTGGTTGCCGTGCTCGCCGTGCGCCACGGTCTGGAGGCCAGTACCGCGCTGCAGGCGCTCGGCTCGCCCGACCGCAGTCGCCGGGCGTTGGCGCTCGAATCGCTGGAGGTTACGTTGACCCGAACCGAGGCCTTACTCGCGCTCCCGCTCGTGCGGCCCGGCATCGGCGACGCCGACCGACTGGCAGCGCTGGCCCGCGTGATCGACCTGCCAACACGGGATGGCCCCGCCTGGCTCGACGATCTAATGACTGACGGCGAAGGCTGCTGGCGCAGTCCGTGGCTTCGAGCCTGCGCCACCGAAGCCAGGTCCCCGTCACCGGCGTAGTTCGGCGCTCCAGCACCTCGCTCCCGCTCGGCGCTGCAGATCACGAGTTGTTGCGAGTGTCGACTCAGACGCGGATGACGTCCAGACCTGGAACGTCGACGCCTGTCCGGTAATCGAGTTGATGGTGTCGTAGTCGGCGTCGCCCGGCGCCAATCGGTGTCCTCCGTGGGGAGCCACTCGTAGCCGAGTCCACGGTCGAGTCGAGTGGCTTCAAATTCCTCGGGGGAGCGCGTCGACCACTGCACCTCGAACTTTGGCGTCAGACGTCAACCGTCCCAGATCGGCCCGGCGCGCCTCGAGAGCAACCACCGTGCGCAGCGCGGCGTTGACCGTGTCCTTCTTCGTAGTTGTGAGCAGTACACGCTGAGCTCGCTCGAGTGCCTCGCCATCGATGTCGATCATTGTCTTTGCCATCACGCGTCCTCCATGAATCTAGAAGCCTGACAAAAGTACATCCAGTGCTCCGGCGACGGCTGTGTACGCCTCGGGGAGCAGGTCCGCGACGGCGATACCGGCTGCTTCGGCGTCGAGGGGTTCCATCCGGGCGAGCACTCGATGCGGTGGATCGGGCGGCACGGCGACGGGGACGGTCCACCGGTCGGGAGCGGTCGAGGCCGTGCCGGGGACCAGCGGCCACCACACCGGGAGACCGTCGGCCCGGCTGCCCGTCGACGCCACACCATCGACTGCCAACGCGCCCGCGGCCGGACCCGCGACCGACTGGGCACTGGGGCGGCGGTTCTCGGTGAGGTAGGCGAGCACCTCCTCACGCGTGCGGCCCCGCCATGCCAGGAGAAGCCACGGGTCGCTGTCGAGCTGGTCGGCGAACACGTACAGCACCGCCGCGATGTGCTTGCACGGGTTCTCGTAATCAGGACAGCTGCATGTGGCCTTCAACGACTTCCAGGTGGTGGGGAACAGCGTGATCCCGGCCTCGGCGCACGCCGTCTCCAGCTCCGGTGGCACCTCGCCGGCAAGAAGTCGCGCAGCGAAACGGACCTGCGCTCGCAGCGCGATGTCGAGGCGCTTCCACTGCGCGTCGGTCGGCTGATCGCTGCGTACGGTGACCACGTACGGCGTGGGACGCGAACCCTGCACCTGCGACACCAGCATCCCCGGTATGACATCGACGCTCAGCACTTGACCGCTGCGCGCATAGCGGCGGCCGCGCTGCATCCGCGTGCCGAGGCCGTACGACTCGAGCACCTCGATGAACCGCTTCGACCACCAGGACTCGGCCATCGCCCCACGCTGCTTGCTGGTGACGATCCCACCCTCGGCCTTGAGCGGTTTCGATGCTGGGAACTTCTGCCACGGATCATCCCAACTGCGCTTGCTCACGACCCGACCTCCTGCGCCCGAAGTGAGATCGCATCGCGCAACTCGTCGACGCTCAGCTCGGTGACCCACTGCTCGCCGGATCCGACGACCCGTTTGGCGAGGGCCCGCTTATTAGTGATCATCTCGTCGATCCGTTCCTCGATCGTCCCGCTGGACACGAGCTTGTGCACCTGCACCGTCCGGCGCTGACCGATGCGGTAGGCGCGGTCGGTCGCCTGATCTTCCACGGCCGGGTTCCACCACCGGTCGAGGTGAACCACGTGCGATGCAGCCGTGAGGTTCAATCCGGTGCCGCCGGCCTTCAGCGAGAGCATGAAGATCTGCGGTCCGCCCGGATCGTTGAATGCGTTGACCATCTCGTCTCGCTGGCTGCGTGGCGTGCCGCCGTGCAACCACAGCGGCGCTGCGCCGTAGCGGCGGCTGAAGTGGCTCACCAGCAACTCGCCCCACTTCGCGTACTGGGTGAAGCACAGAACCTTGTCGCCGACATCGACGATCTCATCGAGCAGCTCCTCGGTGCGGATCAACTTGCCCGACCGGCCACCGAGCGCCGAGCCGTCGCCGAGGAAGTGGGCGGGGTGGTTGCACACCTGTTTCAGCTTGCTGATCCCGGCCAGCACCAGGCCGCGCTTGCTCATCTCATCGCCATCGGCGGCGGCTTCGGCAACGGCGGCGAGCAGCTCCTCGACGACAGCCTGATACAGCGTGGCTTGCTCGCGGGTGAGCGCGCAGTGCTCGGTCTGTTCGATCTTGTCGGGCAGGTCGTCGATGATCGAGCGGTCGCTCTTCAACCGGCGCAGGATGAACGGGCCGGTGACGCGCTTCAACAGGGCGGCCGCATCGTCGTCGTGTTCACGTTCGATTGGGCCGGAGAACCGCTTCGTGAAGGAGCTCAGCGTGCCGAGCAGGCCCGGGTTGAGCACGTGCATCAGCGACCACAGCTCGGCCAGCCGGTTCTCGACCGGGGTGCCGGTGAGCGCGACCCGCCGGTGAGCGTGCAGCTGCGCGACCGCCTTGGTCTGCGCAGTGCCGGGGTTCTTCACCTGTTGCGCTTCGTCGAGCGCGATGCGGCCCCATGCCACGCCGCCGAGATGGTCGACGTCGCGGGCGACGAGCGAGTAGGTGGTGAGCACCACATCGTGGCCCATCGCCCGTTCCTCGAACGTGGTCTCGCCGTCGGAATGGCGGTCGCTGCCGTGATGCACCATCACCGACAACGTGGGGGCGAAGCGCTTCAGCTCGCGTTCCCAGTTGCCGAGCACCGACACCGGGCTGATCACCAGCGTCGGTCCCGGGGCGCGGTCAACGAGCATCGTGGCGATCAGCTGCGCGGTCTTGCCGAGGCCCATGTCGTCGGCCAGGCACGCCCCGATGCCGAGCCGTCCGAGGAACGCGAGCCATGCCACACCGCGCTGTTGGTATGGCCGCAACACCCCTTCGAAATCATCGGGGGTGGTCACCGGGGTGATCGTGGTGTGCAGTGCATCATCGAGGAGCTCACCCAACCAGCCTGATGCGATCACCCCATCGACGTGCACATCGTCGGACGCGCCGAGCGAGTCGAGGCCGAGCCCGGCGCGCAACAGATCGGCCACACGTGCCTCACCGCGGGTGCCGGAATGAGCGATCAGCGCAGCCACCTCGGCCGGGTCGATCTGCACCCACTCACCGCGCAGGCGGACCAGATGCTGCTTGGCTTCCGCCGAACGCTGCAACATGGCGAGCTCGGCTTTGGTGAGCTTGTGGCCGCCGAGCGCCGCCTCCCAGGTGAACGAGACGAGCTGCTCCAGGCCGAAGCCGGACTCGGTGACGACACCCTGCGGCCCGGTCGACTTCGATTTTGCCTTGGCGCGCAGACCCAACCGGCCGCGGCGGGTCCACCATGCCGGCAACAGCACCGCAACGCCGACATCGGCGAGCGCCTCGACGTGCTCGGAGGCGAACGCGAGCAGGGTGTCGGTGGAGAGTGCGATGTGGGTTGGCAATGCCTCGTCGAGCAGGCTCGACAGCTCGGGTGCGACCCTGGCCATCTTGCCGAGCTGGGTGACCACTTCGTGGATGGCCTCGGCACCGAACAGCGAGTTACCCTCCCAGACGTCGCCGATCGGCACGATCATGCTCGGGTCGTCGGCGTCTTGCACCAACAACTCGATCGTCCACTGCCCGTCGCCTTGCTCGAGCGGTTCGTGAACCCGCAGGACCAAACCTGCTCGCGTAGC
>JAYURF010000246.1:0-1824 GCA_043756365.1 Acidimicrobiales bacterium | reverse complement strand
CTTTCAATGCGGCGGCCGCCAACGCGTTGGCCGATTTGCCGTCGTCGAGGAAGTCGGCGAGGGAGAAGAAGCCGTGGAACATGCCGCCGAAACGGACGTGGCTGGTTGCCACACCGAGCGCCGCAAGGCGCGACGCGTAGGCGTCGCCCTCATCACGTAGCGGGTCGAACTCGGCGGTCAACACCAGGGTCGGAGGTGACGCGGCGAGTGCCTCGTCGCTGCCGAACAGCGGCGACACCCGAGGATCAGTCGGTGACCCTGCTCCACCGGACAGGTAGTGCTTGATGAACCAGGCCATCCCCGCTTTGCCGAGGAAGTAGCCGATCTCGTTGTCGGTGTAGCTCGGGTGTGCTTGCGTGCAATCGGTCACGGGGTAGACGAGCAGTTGGAACACCAGCGGCACGGGTGCGAGTTGCGCCACGACCGCAGCCAGGTTGGCGCCGGCGGAGTCGCCGCCGATCGCGATTCGGTCGGGTCGACAGCCGAGAGACGCAGCATTCGCGTAGGCCCACCTGGTGGCCGCGACCGCATCTTCCAGGCCGGCTGGAAAGGGGTGTTCCGGGGCGAGGCGGTACTCGATGCTGAGCACGCAGTGGCCGCTGCCATTGGCCAGGGCGCGGCACACGTTGTCGTGCGAATCGAGGTCACCGATCACCCAGCCGCCGCCATGGAGGTAGACGATCAGGCCCGAGTTGGTGCGGTCGTTCGGCCGATACAGACGCGCTGCCACTCCACCGACGTCGAGATCCGAGACGCTGTAGATGACCTCACTGGGTGGTCGTTGGCGGCCGGCGCGGACCGCTCTGGCCTCGTCCGGTGTCGACGCTTCGACCGGCGGGTCGCCGAGCGAGGCAATCAGTTGAAGCAGCGAGACGGCTTGAGGGTGCAGCGGCATGGTCACAGTGTGCCAAACGGCGATCGGTGCGCCGGTGCCCCGCTAGCGTCGCCGAGATGGCCGAAAATCTCGACCCGGTCGAGCAGGCACTGCTCGCCAACGTTGCCGCTCTGGCCCCTCGTGGCACCGGTACGACGGAGAGTACCGGTGCCGCCGGAACGAAGCCCGGGCGCGATGGACCTGGCCTGGGTGGGCTGTCGGATGAGATGGCGCAGTTGGCGTTCAGCGCCCAGATGGACAGTCGCCACATCGACCACACCGCCCGGTGGCTGCGCGGTCGGGGCGTCGGCTACTACACCATTGGGTCAGCCGGCCATGAGGCCAATGCGCTCATCGCTGCGGCGCTGCGACCGACCGATCCCGCGCTGTTGCACTACCGCTCCGGCGGCTTCTACCTGATGCGCTCCGGGCTCGCCGGACGCGACGGGCTCGCCGGTGTCCGTGACGTGCTTGCCGGAATGCTCGCCCTCACGGAGGAGCCGGTTGCCGGCGGGCGCCACAAGGTGTTCGGCCATCCGGGTCTCGATGTCATCCCGCAAACCTCCACGATCGCCTCGCACCTGCCGCGCGCGGTCGGTGTCGCGTTCGCCATCGATCGGGCTCGGCGGATGCGTGTGCCGAGCCGGTGGGACGACGATGCGATTGCGGTCTGCTCGTTCGGTGATGCCAGCGCGAACCACTCGACGGCGCAGGGGGCGTTGAACGCGGCCGAGTACACCGCCCACGGTGCGCTGCCGATGCCGTTGCTGTTGGTCTGCGAGGACAACGGCTGGGGGATCAGCGTGCCAACGAACGAGCGGTGGATCGAGGCGATGCTGCGGGCCCGGACCGGTCTTCGTTACGAAGCAGCCGATGGCCAGGCGCCCGACGACGTGTACACGATCGCGCGCAGGTTGGCGGACTGGGTGCGCGCTACTCGCCGTCCCGCC
>JAYURF010000245.1:0-1826 GCA_043756365.1 Acidimicrobiales bacterium | reverse complement strand
CGCTCGTCGTCGGCGCAACCGCAATCTCACTCGTACTCGCCGCCTGCGGCAGCGACGAAGAGGCGGCAACCCAGCCTGCGGCCACCGAGCCTGCCGGTACCGAGCCTGCCGGCACCGAGCCCGCCGCCGAGGCACGCGAGATCAACGTCGCCATCGTCGGTAACCCGCAGATGGAAGACATCGCCAAGTTGACCCCGGAACTGTTCACAGCCAAGACAGGCATCACCGTGAACTACTCGATCCTCGGTGAGGGCGATCTGCGTGAAGTCACCACACGCGACGTGGCCAGCGGCGGATCGCAGTTCGACGTCATGATGATCGGCATGTTCGAGGCACCGCAGTTCGGTTCGGCCGGGCTGTTGGAAGACCTCACGCCACTCGCCACTGCCGACGCGACGTACAACATCGACGACCTCATCCCATCGGTTCGTGGCGGTCTATCCGTCGACGGCTCGCTGTACGCGGCACCGTTCTACGCCGAGTCGTCGTTCCTGATGTATCGCAAGGACGTTCTCGAAGAAGCCGGTCTCGTGATGCCGGCCGCCCCGACGTGGGACGAGGTTGCCGAGATCGCCAAAGCCGTCGACTCGCCTGACATGGCCGGCATCTGCCTGCGCGGCAAGCCTGGATGGGGAGACCTCGGTGCATCGTTCACCACGGTGCTCAACACCTTCGGTGGCACCTGGTGGGCAGCCAACGACGACGGCTCGATCGGCGCTTCGCAAGTCGATCAGCCCGAGTTCAAAGAGGCGCTGAGCTTCTACGTCGACCTGGTCAACTCGGCCGGCGAAGACGATGCGGCGAATGCCTCGTACAACGAGTGCACCAAGGCGATGCAAGACGGCAAGGCGGCCATGTGGTACGACGCAACGGTAGCCGCCTCCAACCTCGAAGGTGACGACAGCCCGATCAAGGGCAAGCTGGGCTACGCCCTCGCGCCGACGAAGGTCACTGAAGCATCCGGCTGGCTGTGGAGTTGGGCGCTGGCGATTCCGACGACCACTTCCGACCTCGATGCTGCATGGCAGTACGTGTCCTTCGCCACCGGCCCCGACTACCTGAAGCAGGCCGGCACGCTCATCGACGGTGGCTGGGCAGGAATCCCGCCCGGAACCCGTGCCTCCACCTACGAGATCCCTGAGTACCAGGAGGCCGCGGCCGCGTTCGCCGGGGCGACGCTCGACGCAATGGCCGCCGCTCCCATCGACAACCCTGGCACCACGAAGCGCCCGGGCCTACCCGGCGTGCAGTACGTCGGTGTCCCCGAGTTCCAAGATGTCGGCAACCAGTGCACCGAGCTGTTCTCGAGTGTGATCGCCGGCAACCTCGATATCGATGAAGCGCTCGCGGATTGTCACGACATTGCTTCGCAGGTTTCCACCTGACGGTTTCCTGAGCTGATGGCTCGCTGCCCGGCACCGATGGCTTCCGCCGTCGGTGCCGGGCTTCGCGGGTGCATGCCGGGCATTGAACAAACTGAAACTGAAATTAGATTCAAGCCGGAACGGCAACGATGCGATCGGGGTGGTGCGCATGGCTCGCGTAGTGGGTAGGACATCGATGGACAGCGCGTGGCGGCGACGTCTGCCGCTGCTCCCGGCGCTGATCTTCACGGTGCTGATCACGCAGATCCCGTTCGTGATGAGCATCTGGTACAGCCTGACGAACTGGAAGATCGTTCCACCCTCGCCGAGGGAGTTCATCGGGCTCGAGAACTACACGCGGTTGTTCTCCAGCAGTGAACGGTTCTTCCGCGAGGCTGCGGTCATCACCGTGATCATGACGGTCTCGGCGGTACTCATCTCGTTGCTCCTCGGCACTGTTTT
>JAYURF010000244.1:0-4942 GCA_043756365.1 Acidimicrobiales bacterium | reverse complement strand
GCACGAGTTCGAAGAACACCTGCCGGCGCGTCACGTCCTCACGGATGTCGTACAGGTACACGCTGATCGTGGGATTGGTGCGCTTGGCCGCCCACTCGCGCGTCGGTGCCTCGAAACTGATCTCCACCGACGAGCCGTTGACGACGTCGCGCGTGATCAGCGATCGAAGCGTCTCGTCGACTTCGTGGATCATGACGCGGTCAGATCAGCCCGGACTTCACCGCGTAGGCGACGGCATGGCTTCTGTTGCGGAGGTTGAGCCGTGCGGTGACGTCATGGATGATGTTCTTGATCGTCCGCTCCGAGTACGCCAACGTGTGGGCGATCGCCGCCGTGTCCTGGCCGTCGGCAAGCATCTTCAACACGTCGACCTCACGGTTCGACAACCCGGCCGGGCCGATGCCGCGTGGGGCGAGGACCTCACGCTGCAGCCGGCCGAATTGCGTCATCAGGCGTCCGAGCAGATCAGGGGCCAACGTGCCGTCGCCACCGGCGGCAGCGATGACCGCAGCGCACACCCGCTCCGAGGTGGCTTCGCGGCGGCGCAACACGCCACACGCGCCGAGCTCGACAGCGACCATCAAGCTGGTGTCGTCAAGCGCGCCGACAACCAGCACCACCCGCGGGCACCCGTTTCGCTGGATCGCCCGGATCGTTCGGGAGGCAGCGTCGTCCACGGAATCGACGATCACCACGGCGACCTCGGCATCATCGATCATCGTCTCGTCACACACGGTGACGTCGGGCTGGCCGCGCAGCTGTGTCTGCATGCCCGCTTGCGAGATGGCGTCATCGCTGTACACGAAGACTCGAATCTTGGATCCCATCGTCACCCCTGACTGAGAGCCGATTCACATTCCGGCCACCGGAAGTCTCCACGTCCGGCGGTTCAGACCGCTCCACAACATCTCCACAACATCTCCACGCTGCGGAACCCGCCCCGATGGGTTGGCCGGGATGCCCGTTCGGGCAGTTCGGACCGCCCCGGCCGAGGGTCGGTTCCCTATGGCCCTCGCAGGGGCTGCGGCGTAGCGTGGCTGAAATGGGAGCTAGCACCAGCCTGTCAGTTCACGAGCTCATCGTCGTCCCTGGGGCCGATGCACGCACACAGATGCGCGTGCGGAACACCGGCGGAGTCGTGGATCAGTTCGACTTGCAAGTACTGGGGAACGCATCTTCCTGGGCGGCCGTTGAGCCACCGTCGATCTCGTTGTTCCCGGGCGCAGAGCAGACCGTCGAGGTCGTCTTCCGCCCGGCCAAGATCTCCTCGATCCCCGCCGGCCGCACCACGTTCGCGGTCCGGGCCAGTTCGCACGAGGACCCGCACGGATCGTCGGTCGAAGAAGGCGTGATCGACGTGTTGCCCTACGACGACCGTTCGGCTGAACTGATCCCGCGGACATCGAAGGGCAAGCGCTCGGCCACCCACGATCTTGCCGTCGACAATCGCGGCAACGGCCCGATCAACGTTGCCCTCTCCGGTCTCGATCCGGAGGGGACACTGGGTTTTGAGTTCGTGCCGGCCCATCTGACGGTCGATCCGGGGACGGCGCAGTTCGTCAAGGTCAAGGTCAGGCCCGCCCGGTACTTCTGGAGGGGTCCGAACAAGACGCTGCCATTCAGTGTCTGTGCCGACGAGCCCGGCCATCCGCCGGTGATGGTTGACGCGACGATGGTCCAGGTACCGGTGCTGCCGAAGTGGTTCTGGAAAGCGGTGCTGGCCATCCTCGCGGTGCTTTTGCTCCTCGTCATCTTGTGGTTCGCGCTGGTCAAGCCGGAGATCAAGTCTTCGGCGCGCGAGGCCATCCAGCCGATCGACAGCCGTCTCGATGCGGCAAGCATTCCCGAGCTTGCCGCGCCGGGAGAGGCTGGCGGCGGAGCGGAAGAAGCCGGTGGGGGTGGAGGCGGCGGCGGTCCGACAACGACGAGCACGACACCCGCCCCGACCACTGGGACGACGGTGCCCGGCGCTGGGACTGGCACCGGTGCCGGTGCCGGTACGAGCGCGTCGCCGTTCGGTGAGCCATTCGACATCCGACTGGAAGTCCAGACAGCGACGGCGCCGAGCGCGAGCTACACCGTTCCCACCGATCAGACCTTCGCGCTGACCGATGTCGTGTTCCAGAACCCTCAGGGCGACACCGGGCGGCTGACCGTGTCGCGGGGCACCACGGTGCTGTGGGAGCTCAGCCTCGAGAACTTCCGCCTGCACGATCTGCACACCATTTCCCCGGTGATCGTCAAAGGAGGCGAGCAGTTGACGGTGACGATCACCTGCACCCTCCCCGGTCCCGGTGCTGCGCAGTGTGTCGACGCGGTGTCACTGGCCGGTTTCCAGCAGTAGGGGCCAGCCGTGAAGGGAGGGCTCGGGGCTGTCCGGCGTCAGCCGCGAACGATGAGCGACGGGAAGTTCGGCAGCGCCGGGTTCTGCCCGGCGGAGGGCTGCATGCTGGTGTCGACGACGAGGCATGGTGTCGTCACCCCCGAGTATGCGCCCGGTTGATCGACGGCGTTCATCGTTCGCGGTCCGGTCTGTTCGTCCAGGCGCACCGGGACTTGGATCGCAAAGTTGCCTGCTGCATCGGCCGTACCCGTGAACGTTCTCGTGGTGTCGAGCGCCCACTGAAGTTGCACCGGCTGACTGGGTGGGAACCCGGCACCGACAGCCGTGGTCACCGCTCCGAGCGCAACGACGTTCGGCAACAAACGGAGGTTCGGCTGGTTGTTGCCGGTCCCGTCGAGGTCGGAGGTTGCGGTGCCGACCGGCGACCCAGCGGATAGGACTGCGGTGCGCACGCCGACGTCGCTTGGGGTGAACGTCACGAACACACCGCAACTTCCCCCGGGTGGGAGGTTGGCACCTGCGCAGTCGTTCGTGACGATCGTGAAGTCTGCGTTGTTCGGTCCGGACAGCGACACGTCGGTGATCGGCGCCGAGCGGTTCCCGTTGCTCGTCACGACGAACTCGAGCACCTGACTGGTGCCACCGACCACGGAACTGCCGAACGAAGCCGGGCTCGGCGTAATCGTGAGTGCAGCTTGCCTCGGCACCGTCGTGGTGGTGGTTCTCGGCGCTGTCGTGGTGGTGACCGTCGGCGGTGCAGTCGTCACCGTGGTGGTGACTGTTGTCGTCGTGACAACCGGGACGGCGGTGCCAGTCCCGGTGAGCGGACCGGAGGCGGACATGGCTTGGAACCCGAACCCGTTCTCGGCAACCGTGAGGGTGCTGGTCCTGACGCCCACTGCGGCCGGGGTGAAACGCACCGCGACGGTGCACGATTGACCGGGAGACAGCCAAACGCTCGAAGCGCAACTGCCGCCGGGCACGATGCTGAACTCGGTGCCGGTGGTGGTGATCGCCGCCGGTAAGAAGCTGGAGATGCCGGAGTTCGTGACGTTCACCGACTGCACCCCCGACTGCGCGCCGATCTGCACCCCGCCGAAGTCCAGCGGAGCGACCCCGACCGAGGTCGGCCGGCCGATCACGTACACCTTGGTCGTCCGGTCGGTCGCGGTTGTCGAGGTTGCCCCGGTTTGCAGTTCGGTGTTGAACGCCGAGGTGAACGAAACCCATCGGCCATTCGACGAGATGGCCGGCTGCCCCATGAACATGCCGGCCATCCTCGGGTCAACCGGATCGCCGTTCGGTTTCAACGACACCCGGTCGAAGGCAATCGATCCGTAGAACCCAGTTGTCGAGCGGGCCACAACCAAGTCGAGTGACGTTGCGAATGTCGCGGGAACTGTGCTGTAGATCCCGCCGATTCCCGGTGTCATCAGATCGGTGGCCGTAGTGCCAAACGCGATCTGGGTGCCATCTGCGCTGATCGACGGAGAGATGGAACGCCCATTTCCTCTGACTCCGGCCGCATTCCGGCTGACCACAGCGGTGCGGTCGGCGGCCGCATCGCGTACCAAAATGTGGTCGGTGGCGGCCACCGAGCCTGCTCCGCCGACGAACGCAGCGGTCGAGGAGACGAACGCCACGTACCGTCCGTCAGGGGTCATCGACGGCGTGAACGACGCCACGCCGGTGAGGGGGGTCGTCGTACCGTCATTGGCGCTCACGAGCGTGAGTGCGGCTGGGTCACCCGCTGGGCGGGTGGGATCCCACAGGTACACCTGGGCTGCAGTGTTCCCCGGCGCGACCGCCGAGATGGCGACCAGATGCGTGACTGTCTCGTCGCCGAGCGACGCAGTGAACGCGGCGAAACCAGTTGACACGACACCGAGCGCTGAGTCGTCGAGGGCGCCGTTTCCGTTGGTATCGCGGTCGAGGCGCACGATCGTGTTGGTCGACGAGTCGTGAAGCGCGACGTATCGACCGTGTGCGGAGATGACGAGATCGCTGAACCGACCGGCCGACTGCGCCCTTGACTGCGAGAAGATCTGGAGCTCCGGCGATCCGGTGCAGCGGTCGGTCACGACGACGCTTTCGCCGGAGTAGTCGAGACCGTCGTTGAGGGTGAAGCGGCCGAGGTGGGCGACGTGGCATCCATCTCGGCTCATCACCATGTCGTACCGATAGAAGTTGCCCGGCGTGATCGCCTCGGTCTGGGCGGTGAATCGATTGCGTACCCGGACCAGTTCGGGCTCGCTGAAATCGCGATGATCGAACCCGACGAGGCCACCATCGAGGGAGATGCTCGACGACGATGACGACCCGGCCTCGGTTGGCGGGAGGATCGCCATCAACTCGGCAGGCGGCGTCGCGGCAGTGGAGGTACCGCCATCGACGACCACGATCGCCGCGACGAGCATCACGATCGCGGCACCGATTGCACGCGCCGAAGCCGGTTTCACCCTGGCACGATCCCAGTACGGTTCACACATCGAGTTCCGCGAGCACTCGGTGGTACCGGGTTTGGGCCCAGCCGGCGGCCGCCAGATCGCCGCGTTCCCGATTCGCCGATATCAGGTGCCGCCAGAGCTCGTCGGCGTA
>JAYURF010000243.1:0-1831 GCA_043756365.1 Acidimicrobiales bacterium | reverse complement strand
AGGACATCATGGCGCCCGCTCTCGGCGTCGCCCCCGACGAGGTCGACTCCACGTCGCTCGGGCTCGGCGCGCTCGGGCTGATCGGGATCATGTCCCTTGCAAAGTACGCCGACATGATGGCCGCAGACGGAGACGAGGTGACGGGCGCGTCGTTGTTCGACTATCTCGGGACCACGACCGGCCTGACGCAATGGCCAGGTGGATCGCCGATCGAGTGTGGCAGCGCAGCCAAGTACCCGACGATCTGTGCGTTCATCTTCCCGGTGTCGGAATATGTTGCGGGTGGTTCCATCGAGACCATCGCCGGTCTCGAGGCGGTATCGGCCAAGGACTACCTGCCGTGACGCCACCTCCGCCCAACCCCCGATGACCGAATCCCGATGACCGACTACGCCTACTACCTGCTGCTCGGTACCGGCGCAGCGGCGATCATCGCATCATTCGGGCTCGGGCTTGTCGTCACCTATCAGGGCTCGGGTGTCGTCAACTTTGCCTACGGGTCGATGGCGATGTGGGTGGCCTACGTCTACGCCGACCTGCGCAACGGTGCGTATCCGTTCCCAGTGCCCGGTCTGCCCGACCGGTACCACTTCAACGGTGACGTTGGGTTCCGCTGGGCACTGCTGCTGGCGATGCTCACCGCCGGGGTGCTCGGGATGGTGGTCTATCTGCTGGTGTTCCGCCCGCTTCGTCGGGCACCAGCGCTGGCCAAGGTGGTGGCGAGCATCGGACTGGTCATCGTCTTGATGTCGCTCGTCGACCGGCGCTTTGCCGACAAATCGGCGACTCGAGTCGACGCGATCCTGCCGCGCGAGCCGATCACCTTCGCCGACAACATCACGGTGCCACGTGATGGTATTTGGCTCGCGGTGATCGTGCTGGCGTTGGCGGCGGCCCTGTGGGCAGCGACGCGCTACACCCGCATCGGGCTGATCACCCGTGCTGCGGCCGACAACGAAAAGGGCGCCGTGCTGGCGGGGTTTTCACCAGATTTCCTTGCCGGGCTGAGCTTCGTCGTTGCCTCGCTCGTTGGTGGCTTGATCGCGATACTTGCGGCGCCGATGATCCAACTCAGCTCGGGTGTGTTCACGTTCGGATTCCTGATCCCTGCGCTTGGTGCTGCACTGCTCGGCAAGTTCCGGTTCATCTGGCCGACCGTCGTCGCCGGACTCGTGATCGGCATGGTCCAGTCGACCTTCACCAAGGTGCAATCCGATCTCAGCTGGTTCCCGAAGTACGGCGCGCGCGAGGGGTTGCCGTTCCTGGTGATCATCGTTGCCATGGTCGTGCTGGGCGAGCGGCTTCCCGACCGCGGGGCTGTCGACGGTTGGCGGCTTCCCGCGGTGCCGCCTGCCAAAGTGACTGCGACCACCGTTGCTGTTCCGGTGGTGGTTGCGATCACCGGTTTGCTGGTGCTCGGCCCGTTGTGGCGCGGGGCGATCATGACCACCACCATCGCCGCGGTGCTGGCATTGTCGCTGGTGGTGCTCACCGGGTTCGGCGGCCAGACCTCGCTAGCCCAGATGGCGTTTGCGGGAATCGCCGGTTTCGCATTGTCGAAGCTGGCGCTGCAGTGGAACATTCCGTTCCCGATCGCACCGTTTCTGGCGGCATGCGGGGCAACGATCTTCGGTGTGATCGTCGGCTTGCCGGCGCTCCGTGTGCGCGGTACCAACTTGGCCATTGTGACCCTGGCCGGCGGAGTCGCGATCTCGGAGCTGATCTTCAAGAATCCGGACTACGTCGGTGACGTGTCGACTGGCGGGGCGAAGATCCCCCATCCGAAACTCGGCGGGTGGGACCTCGGTCTGGTCCTCGGGAGCAAATCGTC
>JAYURF010000242.1:0-4952 GCA_043756365.1 Acidimicrobiales bacterium | reverse complement strand
TTGCGCTCGTCGACACTCGCGTCGAGGACCTGACTGATGTTGTCACGTTCATCACCGGCGACAACGCCGATGGCGGCTCCAAGGCCGCCGATGCGATGGCCACGGCGATGGGCTACACCGACGGCGAGAAGTACACCGTCGTCGTCGGTTTGACGTCAGAGACGGCGACCACCAACGTCGGTCGCCTCGACGGTTTCAAGGCTCAGATCGCCGCGAAGTACCCGGGCATCGAGATCGTCGACGTTGCCTACTCGCAGTCCAAGCCCGAGGTGGCCAACACCAACGTCAGCAACTGGCTGACCAAGTATCCCGACCTCAACGGCATCTTCGCCATCGACGGCAGCAACGCCGCTGGTGCCGCAGCCGCCCTGCAGGCCAAGGACCTCGTCGGCAAGGTTGCCCTCGTCGGCTACGACGCCTACCCGGACAACGTCAAGCTCGTGACGTCGGGCGTGTTCACCGCGCTCGTCGCCCAGGTCCCGGCTGCAGAAGCCCAGCTTGCGATCAAGAACCTCGTCCAGGTGATCACCACCGGCAATGCTGATGGCATCGAAAAGGAAGTCGTCATTCCGAACTTCGTGATCACGAAAGATTCGACTGCCGAGGAACTGAAGCAGTACACCTACGTCGCCTGAGACGCCTATTCGCTGAACGGCCGGCACCCCGAATTTCGGGTGCCGGCCGTTCGCATGTTTCACTGATTACATCGAGTGTTGCAAGGGGAAAATGTGACAACCAGAGAGACCGAACGTCCCGCGACGCCTGCCACAGACGAGCACCCGCAGCGCACATGGCACGACTTGGTGCGCAATCAGCAAGCAATCCTGCTGGCGTTCATCGTGGTGATGATCGCGTTCTTCACGTGGCGCAACAGCATCTTTTTCTCCCAGGCCGTGCTGACCAACGTGCTCAACGACTGGTGCCCGATCGTGCTGCTCGCGGTGGGGCAAACATTCGTCGTTGTCACCGGAGGCATTGACTTGTCGGTTGGCTCGAACGTTGCGATGTCGGGAGTGGTCGCCGCGTTAGCGATGCGCACCATGACCGAAAGCGGTACCGGGTCCAACACCACCCTGTTGGTCGGACTGTTGATCGCCGCGGCTGTAGGGACCGTCGTCGGACTGGTCAACGCAGTCCTGATCAACAAGGCCAAGCTCGTCGCGTTCGTCGCCACCCTCGCCACCCTCGGCATCTGTCAGGGGCTGGCGCTGGTGTGGACCCAAGGAGGGCCCGTTGGTGGCGGTCCCTCGAACACGATCGAGATGAGTGTGGCCAACATTGGACCGTTCTCCCGCCCGATCCTGCTGGTGTTCGTCGTCGTCATCGTGGCCGGGCTTGTCTTGCATCTCACCCGCTTCGGCCGGTACACGTTCGCGATCGGCTCGAACGCATTCGCGGCGCGCTCGGCGGGGATCAACGTGCGCCGCCACATCGTGAAGGTGTACGCCCTGTCGGGGTTCCTTGCCGGGCTTGCGGGGATGTTCTACTACTTGCGTCTCGGCACCGGGTCGCCCTCGACGGGCATCGGCCGTGAGCTCGACTCGATTGCGGCCGTTGTCATCGGCGGTGTTGCACTGTCGGGCGGGGTCGGGCGGATCACCGGCACCGCGCTCGGTGCGCTCGTCATCTCTACGCTCGCGAGCGGACTCGTGATCATCGACGTCGAGCCGACGTGGCGGCTGGTCGCCGTCGGCGTGCTCATCGGCGCAGCCGGAGCGTTGCAGGGACTTCTCGGCAATTCCACAAGGAGTGCGTCATGACCCCGCTGTACGAAGCCCGCAACATCTCCAAGCACTACGGTCACGTCGTGGCGTTGGAAGACGTCAGCATGGCGATCCATGCCGGCGAGGTCGTCGGTCTCGTCGGTGACAACGGGGCCGGCAAGTCGACGCTCGTCAAGTGTCTCTCCGGTGTCCACACTCCTGATAGCGGCACGATGATCTTGGACGGGATGGAACGACCATGGCGTTCGCCCCGTGAGGCCCTCGAGGCCGGCATCGAAACGCTCTACCAAGATTCGGGCCTTGCACCCGATCTGTCCGTCGGGGCCAACGTGTTCCTCGGTCGAGAGTTGTTCAAGCCGGGGCTACTGGGCAAGCTTGGCTTCCTCGATCAGAAGCTGATGGATCAACGCGCCGCAGCCGAACTCGACCGGGTCGGCATCGCTGTAGCCTCGGCCGGCCGGGCGGTATCGCAGCTATCCGGTGGCCAAAAGCAGGCGGTGGCGATCGGCCGGGCTGTTTCGTGGGCCAAAAAGGTGATCATCCTCGACGAGCCAACCAACCATCTCGGGGCGCGCCAGGCCGGCGAGGTGCTGCAGGTCATCAAGGCCGCAAAGAACCACGGGCTCGGCGTCGTGTTCATCTCGCACACGCTCCCGCACGTGCTCCAGGTGACGGACCGGATCGTCGTCTTGCGGCTCGGCCGCGTCGTGCGCGACTCGCCAACATCCGAGTTCGACGCCGAGAGCTTGCTCGGCACGATCACCGGCCTGATCGACCGCTGACCCGTGGATGTCGGGTGCGCTCGATGTCGCTGTGCGGCACCCAGCGCACACGACGTCTCGTCGATCGCCACACGCGACCGGCTTCTCCTAAGCGAGCAGCGACTGGCCGAACGGCTGCATGACGTGATGGGCCGCCATTGCCGAACCGGTCGGACCCATCAGTGCCTTGTAGCGACGCCACCGGCGGTTGAACAACGCGACGATTTCTCGATCATGGGCACCATCGTCGGCGAGGACGAAACGTTCGAGCTCTGCCTCGCACTCGTCCCAGCCGGCTGGTGCCGAGCGGCCGGTGATTGCGGCGATGTCGGCGCGGTCGTAGTCGAGGATCTCGGCGCCAACCTGGTTGAACCGCTCGAGGTGGCGAGCGAGGCGGAACGCGATCCGCACCTGATAAGCGACGAACGGATCCTCCACCTTGATCGCCCCGAGCGAGCGTGACAGGTGGGCGTGCGCGGCTGACACCGGTGTCGAAGCGGTGTCGGGGAGCGGCACGTCATCGAGCTCGATTCCCAGGTACTCGGCCATCGTTTCGATGGTATGCAGGTTCGTCTCGCTGACCCAGTGGGCGTATGTCATGTAGTCGGTGCCAGCGGCCGGCTCGGCGAGAGGTCGATGGAACGACAGCGAGTTCGTCAACGTGAAGAACAGGTGGTGGTACTGGATTGCGGCCATGTCGACCGGCTTGCCGGTCAACTCTGCGTAGCGGTCGTACAGGGCGGCGAAATCCCCGAAGGGAATCACGGTGTCGCGCATTCGCCAGGCCGCGAGGTCCATCAACGGGTCACCGAGGTGGCCGAGTTCGACATCCATCACCGCTATGAAGTGGCTGCCGTCGTGGTGAAACTGTCCGGAATCCCATACCACCGGGGTTTGGCGGTCTGACGGCGGCAGCGGGTGTCTGTCGAGCCAACCGAGCACGAACTCCATCAGCGGGTCGGGTCGGACCTTGCTGGCTCGGAACACGCGCACGAACTGGCGGATGCCGACCTCGGCGGCGTCGGCAGGCGAGGTACCGCGGACGATGCCGGCGTCGATGAAATGATCGATCGGCAACGCGTGGATGCGGGCCAGCATCTGCAGGTACTCGTCGACGATCACGGCTCGGTCCGCGGCGTTCACGCCGGCGAAATCTGGTCGCCCAGGAACCACGGCCATTGCGTACGCCCGCGGCTCGTCGCACCAGCCATACACATGGGGTACCGCAATCCCGTGAGTTTCCAATAGTTCCTGGAATCGCATCTCGTGATCGAGCGGGAACTGGAGCACCGAGTCGGAACGTTCCCCGCGCACCACCACCCGCTCCACGACGCCGTCGCGGTCGATGTCGACGAACCACATCGGCCGCCATCGCGGCTGACGTGTGAACGACACCACCGTGCCGTCGAGCAAGCGCTCGAGCCAGGCCATGATCCGGGCATCGTCGCCCTGACCGTCGGCACCTGCAGTCGTCCCGCTCATAACTCGATCGCTCCCCGCTCGTTCGTCCTCAACCCCGACGCTCGCTTCACGGTGGCAGGGTAGGCGAGTCGGCCCGTCACAACGGCGTTTGCCCGCGTCGAAGGCGACACCGGGGCGCTACATTGCCCGCGTGGGAGAACAGGGGCAACGCGTCGATGGGTAACGCGTTGACGCTCGGCCGTGTCATCGGTCGCGGTGCGCGATCGACGGTGCATGCATTGGGGCGCGACCGCGTGGTGAAGGTTCCGCTCCCTGGGACCCCAGACGCATGGATCAGGTGTGAGGCAGAGTTCAGTGCGGCCGTACGGTCGCTCGGCTTGCCCGTTCCCGAGGTGCACGACGTCACCGTGCACGACGGCAGGCTCGTCGTCGTGTACGAGCGAATTCACGGGCGGTCGATGTGGTTGCGGATCTGCGATCAGCCGTCCACGGCGGCACCAATGGGCGAGCTGCTCGCTCAACTCCACCTCCTGGTGATGACACGAATCCCGCCGATGGCGCTACCCCGGCAGCGGGACCGGCTGGCTTGCAAGATCCGAATGTCCGCCGCCGAGTTGGGCGACGATGCCGAGCGGGCCTGTGCGCGGCTGCCGCACTCGTCGAGCCCATTGCAGCTCTGCCACGGCGACCTTCATCCCGGAAACGTGATCATGTCGGCGGATGGCCCGGTGCTGCTCGATTGGTTCGACGCCTCCCGCGGAATCGCTGTTGCCGATGTGGCGCGTAGCTCGATCCTCATGGGAGCAGCCGGCCGGGCAGATTCGTCGATGCCGCACCTGATGCCCCACGATCGTCAGGCTGCTCGCGCTCTGCACGACAGCTATCTCGGTGCCGTCAGCGATGGCTTGGCGTCGTTCGACCACGACGAATTCGTCGGTTGGGTGCGCCTCGAGGCCGCGGCCCGGTTGGCCGAAGGCTTCCCGCCCGAGGACATGTTGGCGCTCTGGAGGGCAACCGGCCACTAGCCGAAACGACTCCCCGGACA
>JAYURF010000241.1:0-1832 GCA_043756365.1 Acidimicrobiales bacterium | reverse complement strand
AATGGACGGCGGCACCGATCACGCACGTCGGCGATCGGAGCGCGTCCAACGATGCGGCCCTGGCCGCCCAGCCAAGGACGTCGGTGTCGGCGAAGCGTTGCTGCACTGAGTTCAGGTCGGTCTCGAAACCTCCGCGTAGGTAGCACGTGTCGAGCAGGGTGATCCGCAAGCCGGCATCGGCGGCCGCCGTCACCAGCGCAACGCCCATCGCATTCGGGTCGGAGTACGCGGTGCCGCCCGGACCGTGGTGCAGGTAGTGGAACTCGCCGACACAGGTGATTCCGGCGAGCGCCATCTCGCCGTACACGGCGCGGGCCAATCGGTAGTACAAGTCGGGATCAAGTGCCGCGGCCAACGCGTACATCTGTTCGCGCCAGGTCCAAAACGAACCAGTGCCAATTTGCGTCGCGCTGCGCAGCCCGCGGTGAAATGCGTGGCTGTGGCTGTTGGCCAAACCCGGCACCGTCACCCCCGCCAGCCGAGTGGCGGACGGGTCCTGTAGAGCTCCGGAACTGATCGCAGTGATCCGGTCGCCGTCGACGGTGATCGCCACGTCGGCCTCGGCGACGTCACCGCCGAGCCAGGCGTACTCGCAGTGAAACGTGGTCATGAACCCACACGGTTCACGAAGGTGGTGATCCGCTCGATGAACGCGTCGCGATGGAATCGCTCGAACTGCTCCCAGGTGGTGAACGTGGTCGGATCGGTCACCCGGTCGAGGAACAGCACGCCGTCGAGGTGATCGCATTCGTGTTGGAACGTGCCGGCGGTCAGGCCCCGGCGCACCTCGTCGTGGGCCACACCGTGCCGGTCGAGGTAGCGGACACGGACGTTCACGTGGCGGTGCACGTTGCCGCGCAGGTTCGGCACCGACAGGCAGCCCTCGTTGATCTCGACCATCTCGTCGTCGAGCGGTTCGATCACCGGGTTGATCACCACGGTCAGCGGGATGCTTGGTTTGTATGGATACCGGGGATTGTCATTGACCTCGATCGTGGTGATCCGCACGGGCACGCCGATCTGGTTGGCGGCGATCCCTGCGCCATTGGCGTGGCGCATGGTGTCGATCAGGTCGTCGATCAGTTGCTGAATCTCTGGCGAGGCCAACTCGTCGGGGTGCACGTCGCTGGCGCGTTGGCGCAGCACGGGATGACCGACGGTGATGATCTCGCGGACGCTCATTGGCCTGAATCCGTTCGACGTTGCCACAGCCGCGGGAACAGCGGGTGATCGAGCGGTGCGCCATCGTCGAGCTCATCGACGAGACCGGGGAACGGCGGCGAGGTCACCCATGGGCGTGGCGCGTGGATCATGTCGTCGCCGAGGAAGCGCACCGACAGCACTCGGCGGCGGCGGGTTCCATCGATTCCGGCCGCGGTGTGGAGGGTGAGCATGTGGAAGAACACCGCATCGCCGGGTTCGAGCTCCCAGCCGATCACCCGGAACTGTTCGGGGAACGCGTCGATGTCGGGCAGCTCGGCCAGGGCACCATCGGGGAACCACTTCGCCTGGCCATCGAGGAAGGACCGTGGCATGTACCACGGACCGAGGTGCGAGCCAGCGACGAACTCCAGTGTTGCGGCACGAGCGACCGGGTCGACCGGGCACCACATGCTGATGTTCTGTCGCCCGGCGACGTTGTAGTACGGCAGGTCCTGGTGCCACGGCGTGCGTTGGCGGGTGCCGGGCTCCTTCACCAGCACGTGATCGTGATACAGCCGTAACGTGTCGGTGCCGAGCAATCCACCAGCGAGTGCAGCCGCGCCGGTGGTGCGGATGAAAGCTTCCATTTCGGGGATCCGCTGCCAGTTGCAGAAATCCTCGATGAACGC
>JAYURF010000240.1:0-4958 GCA_043756365.1 Acidimicrobiales bacterium | reverse complement strand
GCGTGGGTGACGAGGATCACGGCGACGCCGTGGTCGCGCTGGACTTCGAGCAGCAGCTCGACGAGGCGCGCGGCGTTCGTGCGGTCGAGCGCGCCGGTCGGCTCGTCGGCGAGCAGGAGGGTGGGCTCGTTGGCCAGCGCTCTGGCGATGGCCAGCCGCTGGCGCTGCCCGCCGGATAGGGCGGCCGGCGACTGTTTGGCCTTGTCGGCGATGCCGAGGAGGTCGAGGAGGTCGCGTGCTCTCGTCTCGGACGCCTTGCGTTTGCGGCCGGCGATGAGTGCCGGCATCAGCACGTTCTCCAATGCGGTCATACCTTCGAGAAGATTGAAGAACTGGAACACGATCCCGATGTGCTGGCGACGCATGATCGCCAGCTCGCTTTCCGACTTGCCAATCAACGGCTGGCCGGCGACCGACACGTCGCCTTCGTCGGCGGTATCGAGACCGGCGACGATGTTGAGCAGGGTCGATTTCCCGCAGCCCGATGGGCCCATCACTGCGACGAACTCACTTCGACCGATGTCGAGGTCGGCGCCGCGCAACGCACGCACTGGTGCCGTCTCTCGCTCGAAGGTGCGGTACACCTGGCGGACGTCGACGACGAGGTCGCTGTCGACTGTCGGCACCTTGAGCGACGGTTCGCTGATGGTCATGATGTTGCCTCCAGGGTGACGGCCACCGCGGCCGGGTGGTTGGGTGTTGATGTCGCTGCTGCGATCCGGCGCGGCCGCACCGGTGTCGAACGGCCCTTCACGAGGTGGGTGCCGAGATCCTCGGCGTCCGGTTTGACCGAGAGTTGGTCCCAGGTCACGTCGCTGGCCACGATCTCGCCGTCGGCGGCGAACTGCTGCAGCCGCTGGCAGAGGTTCACGGCATCGCCGACCACGGTGTACTCCAAACGCTCCTCGGAACCAAGTAGCGCAGCCGCGACATCACCGGAGGACAAGCCGATCCCGACGGGGAACGGCTCCAATCCTTCGCTCAGCCACACGGCGTTCACGGCCGCTTGGGCGGCGTGCATCGCGTGTGCAGCCACGAGGGCTCGGTCGGCGTGATCAGTCGACGGCTCGGGTGCACCGAACACAGCCATCACGGCATCACCGATGTACTGCATGACGGTGCCGCCCGCGGTGAGGATCGCCGTGTTCATCTCCGCCCGGTGGCGGTTGAGTTGCTGGGCGAGCAGCGATGGATCGGTGTGCTCGCTGATGGTCGTGTAGCCGCGGATGTCGCTCATCAAGACGGTGACGTTGAGCACTTCGGAGTCACCGGCGTGGGCCCCGCGGGCGCGGATTCGCTCGGCGACACCGGTCGGCAACAACCGCGACAACGATTCACCCAGCTCTTCGCGCGACACGATCGCCGCGTGCATTCGCTTCAGCCGTTCCAGTGCACCAGCGGTTCCGGCCGACACGCCCTCGGCAAGTCGGAGGAACACCGCTTCGACCCGCGATTCGACCGCGGCCGGGGTGGACTGCGTCGCGACGGCGATCGCCTTGATCGGCTTGCCCGCTGCCACCATTTCCAACAGGGCGTCGTCTTCGGCATCGAGGCCGCCGGTTCTGCGCACCGGGTTCATCAACGCGGCGACGACAGCGGGGTCGAGCATCGAGCCGCCCGATGCCACCTCGCGAATCGCCCGTGCGAGCTGGTCGCCTTCGGCGATTCGGTCCTTCAACAGATAGGCGTAGCCGGCGGCACCCTCCGACAGCAACGCGATCGCGTAGTCGGGGTCGTCGTACTGGCTGAGGATGACAATCCCCGTGCCGGGGTGGCGCTTGCGGATCAACTTGCACGCCTCGATGCCCTCGCGGTTGAAGTTCGGTGGCATGCGAATGTCGCTGACGACCACGTTGGGGGCCGCCGATTCGGCACCGTCGACCAGACCGTCGTGGTCCTCTGCCTCGCCGACGATCTCGAGATCCGCCTGTCGCGACAGCATCGCCTTCACTCCCTCGCGGATGAAGACGCTGTCGTCGGCGATGAACACCGTGATCGTTCCCATACCGACGATTCAACACCACGCAGCCGGTCCAAGCGAGGGCGCAAGCCTGTGTCGCGTGGTGGTGTCAGCCACACCGTCCGAGCGTCCAAGTCCGTTCTGGTCACGCAATCCCGCCCCTGAGCCGGATTCACGTGACCAGAACGGGGTTTACTCGGTGCGCAGCGCGGCACCGGCGCGGTTGCGGAGAGCGAGCACACCTGTGACGGCTCCGACGACCGCGCCGACCGCCAACACGCCGGCACCGACCATCCACACCTCGGCCGGAACGACCGTCTCGGCGATTGCGCCGACGTTGCCGATCAACTCGCGAGCGATCGTGCGGCCCGCCAGGAAACCGGCAAGACCGCCAGTCGCACCGCCGAGCACGCTCGCGATTGCTGCGAGCCAGAGATGGGCACCGATCACCTGGGCGCTGGTGAAACCGAGGGCGCGGTAGATCGCAACCGTCCGGCGGCCCTGGGCTCCGACGAGCGTGACGGCGTTGAGCAGCGCAGCGATCCCCAATAGTGCGAACAGTTGACCGACGCGCCCCGGCAGGCCGCCGAGCTCGCCGATGTTGCCGACCTCCGAAGGCGGCTCCACGGGGGCGAGCGCGAGGTCGGCGTGGCGTTCGATGACGGCGGCGGGGTCGGCACCGGCGGCGAATTGCACCACCGTTCCGGAGATCGCAGGTTCGACGAGGGTCGCGAGCCCGTCATAGGTGACCATGAAACCCGTCCCAGCGGAATCGACACCGGGATCGATGGCAACGCCGACGATCGTCATCTGCTGGGGCACTCCCGTGCCGGTCACCGTGATCCGGTCGCCGATCCCGGCATCCAGGGCATCCAGCACGACTCGCCCCGGCGCAACCTCGTCGGCTCGCAGCGGCCCGCGCCCTTCGATCGTTTGCACAACCACAGCGCCCTTCGTGTTCTCGAGCGCGTGGGGCTCGACGTAGGCCGTGCCGCCCGGTCCGACCGCTTGCGGTGGGGTCCCGTCGTCGCCTAGGCGTTCGGCCCAGACAAACGCCACCGCAGCGATGTCGGTGTCGGACGCTAGCGCTGCGGCCACCACCTGCCTGTCCGCCAATTCGGCGGCGAAGACGCTGGCGTCGAAGTCGGCGCCGTACAGCGCTGGCGTCGACAAGACATGATCGATCGAACGATCCACGGTGAACGCGCCGACCAAGCCCGCGGCACCGACGAGGACGCCGCCGAGGACTCCCCGGCCCGGTCCGAACGCGAGGCGGGTGCCGAGGGTGCCCACAGGCCCGCCGAGCCCACTTGTGCGTTCGATCCGTCCGGTGCGCCGCCGGACCACAACGGAAGCCAGAGCCGCCACGAGGAGCGACGCGACCAGCACCGCGCCGACGCCCGACCCGATGGCTGCTGCGTCCCACCGTAGACCTGGATCTGGTTCGGCCCGCCCGGCGATGCCGACCGGAGCCAGGGGGGACAATGCATACGCGATTGCGGCGGTACCAAGGGCGCCGCCGACGGCGGCCGGGGCCAGCACCAGGAACCGGCCGAGACGCCGATCGGCACTCGTCATCCCAAGCGCACGGTGCGTACCGTCCTCGACCACCATGACTCGAACGAACCGGATCGAAGCGAGAGCCAATGCGATCACCGCGGCGAGCGCGGCTGCGAACGCGATCGACCACCACGCCCGTCGCTGGAGCGCGATGGTGTCGTCGACGCGCACGGCAAGGTCCTCGGTGGGCTCGACGATTGCGCCCGGGTAGATCTTGGCGAGCTCGGCGGCGACATGGTCGACAGCAGGCGGTTCGGCGTTGACCGCCACGGTACAGCGGCAGTTCCAGATGGTGTCCTGGTAACGCTCGTAGAAATCGGGCGATAACAGCAGGAACGGATCGGGCGCATCACTGACGTCTTCCGGGGAGCGACCGACGCCCACGATGCGCGCGGTGAAGGTGGGCCCAAGCGGTTGGCCGAGGCCATCGTTCCCGACAAGCGATGCGACGTACTGCTCGGTGGTCGCCGACTGCAGTTCGACGGTGTCGCCCACCCCCTTGCCGAGCTGATCGCGCATTGATTCGTTGAGCAGCACTTCGTCGGCAGCGACCTCATCGATGTTGATCCTGCTGGGCCCTTCGATGCCAGTCAGGCGTGGCGCGTCGCCGCGTTCGTCGATCACTGCGATGGCAAAGAAGTTCGGATACTCGGCCGGCGCGACCGCAACGAAGGCCAACGCCCACAGCCCCGTCACACCCTCGATGTTCATGACCTGGTCGAGCAGGACCGGATCCAGGTCGCCGAAGCCTTCCTCTCCAAGCGAGCTGACCCACAGCTCCGGCTCGTGCGCCTGTTCGAGCATCCGGTCAAAGGCGGTGTCGGTTCGGCGCGCCGCAGCCGCGGCGGCAACCGTTACCCCGCCACCAAGCGCGATCAGCACGGCCAGCGTCACGAGCGCGGCCCAGCGGCGCCGGTACTGGCTGCGCACCCACAACGTCACCCCCGGGTTCATCCTCCCATTGAAACCGATCCAGGTGGCGTGGGGAGCGGTGCGGGCACGTGGATCCCCAGGGATGCCAGCCACACCTCACGATGCCAGCCAGCGCCCTGGAAGCACCGGCCGACGCGGCGCACGATCGAGGAACGAACAACACGAGAACTTGAGGAGGTCCCATGCGGATCGAACGCAGCATCAACACGGTGTCGTGGATTCCGTCAGACCTGTTGGAGGGGATGGGCAAGATCGCCACACGGATGAAGATGGCCCACCACGACCCGCCGCCGCCCGATTCCCTCGGCGCAAACACGACTGCCGCGATCGGCGAGTTGCGGCTCGCCGACCGCTTCCGTTTCGCCAACGAGCTCCGGGCGTTCATCGACGTCGACCCCGCAGGGAGCATCACCGACTGTGGGTACTGCGGCGGCGGTGTGATCGGCGCAACAACCGTCGGCCTCGGGGTGGGGGCGATCACGATCCCAGCGGTCCAGTTGCCGGA
>JAYURF010000239.1:0-14848 GCA_043756365.1 Acidimicrobiales bacterium | reverse complement strand
CGTGACCCATCTGGCCGACGTAGTCGGGGTCGTGATCCTTCGAGCGCACCGGGGTGCTGCACACCCACTTGGCGCCCTCGAAGCCGGGCTGGCCGAGGGTCTCCTCGAGGGTGAGCCAGAGGTACTGCGGGCACGTCTCGGCGAACACGTTGCGGCCGTGATGGCGGGCTGCGGCCACCTCGTTGAGCGCATCGCCGGCCGACATGTGGACGATGTACAACGGCACGTTGCCGGCCACGTGGCTGAGCACGATCGCCCGGTGCGTGGCCTCGGCTTCGAGCGGCGACGGCCGGGTGTAGCTGTGGTAGCGCGGGTCGGTCTCGCCACGGGCCAGGGCCTGCTGGACGAGGACGTCGATGGCGATGCCGTTTTCGGCGTGCATCATGATCATCGCCCCGCAGTCGGCGGCGGTCTGCATCGCTTTCAGGATCTGCCCGTCGTCGCTGTAGAAAACGCCCGGGTAGGCCATGAACAGCTTGAAGCTGCTGATCCCCTCGTGTTCGGTGAGGTAGCGCAAAGCCTTCAGCGACTCGTCGTCGACCCCGCCGATGATCTGGTGGAACCCGTAGTCGATCGCGCAGTTGCCGTCGGCCTTGCGGTGCCACTCGGCAAGGCCGTCGAACACGTTCTCGCCG
Source organism: Acidimicrobiales bacterium (assembly GCA_043756365.1). Taxonomy (GTDB): domain Bacteria; phylum Actinomycetota; class Acidimicrobiia; order Acidimicrobiales; family Ilumatobacteraceae; genus VFMC01. The sequence continues at coordinate 14,213 of JAYURF010000239.1, read as the reverse complement.
GAGCGCTGCACGGCCATGTCGATGATGGTGGTGACGCCGCCCCAGGCCGCAGCGCGCGAGCCGGTTTCGAAGGTGTCACTGGCGAACGTGCCGCCGAAGGGCAGCTCCATGTGCGTGTGCACGTCGACCCCGCCAGGGATGACGTACTTGCCGGCGGCATCGATCACCCTCTCGCAGCCCTGCTCGGCACCGGCAAAATAGCCGGGTGCCCCGAGCGCGACGATCGTTTCGCCGTCGATCAACACGTCCTGGGCGATCACCCCGGTGGTGGAGATGACCTTGCCATTCCTGATCAGTGTCGTGGGCATCGCCGAACTCCATTCGCTCAGACCGTGAGCGTAATGTGATTCCGCCGTCCTGACAATACATGGATTGTTACCGCACAACTGCCACAGCCAGCTGCGGTCGTGCTTCGTGTCCTTCGTGCGTGCCTGTTGGTGCATGATGGACACGAAGCCGTCCGCGCTGCCTGAATCAGGACTGCGAGCGCGGCGCTTGTCATGTGAACGGGTTGGTGATCAGCACGCCGGCGATCGTCGACCCGTCGCCGAAGTCCTCGGTGAGCAGACGCTCGCATCCGGCTCGCGCCGCAGCGGCGAGGATGAGTGCATCCCAGTAGGACAGCCGATTGCGGTCGGCGATCTCGAGGGCAGCCCGCACCAGCGGGGCATCCACCGTCACGCAGCGAGGAGGCACTCAGGTGGGCTGGTGGGGGCGGGATCACATGTGCTGACCCTGACCCGGCAACCCGAGTCAGGGCTCGACGAGTTCGTCGTAGGCGTCGGGGCGGCGGTCGCGGTAGAACGCCCACCGGTCGCGAACTTCACGGATCTTGCCGATGTCGAGGTCGCGCACGATGAGCTCCGGCTTGAACGCATCGCCGACGTCGCCGACGAACTTGCCTTCGGGATCAACGAAGTAGCTCTGACCGTAGAAGTCGTTCTCGCCGAGGTCTTCGATGCCGACCCGGTTGATCGCCCCGACGTAGTACATGTTCGCCACGGCCGCCGCCGGCTGCTCGATCCGCCAGATGTACTCGCTGAGCCCGCGGTGGGTGGCCGATGGGTTGAACACGATCTCGGCACCGTTGAGGCCGAGCGCACGCCAGCCCTCGGGGAAGTGGCGGTCGTAACAGATGTACACGCCGACCTTGCCGACCGCAGTGTCGAAGATCGGGTACCCGCCGGTGCCGGGACGGAAGTAGAACTTCTCCCAGAACCCTTTCGTCTGGGGGATGTGCTGCTTGCGGTACTTGCCCAGGTAGCTGCCATCGGCGTCGACGACCGCGGCGGTGTTGTAGTACAGGCCGGGCTGAACGATCTCGTACATCGGCAGCACCATCACCATGCCCAACTCCTTGGCGATCGCCTGGAAGCGCTGTGTGGTCGGGCCATCGGGGATGAACTCGGTGTAGTCGTAGTACGCGCTGTCTTGCACCTGGCAGAAGTACGGGCCATAGAACAGCTCCTGAAAGCAGATCACCTCGGCACCCTCGGCCTTGGCCTCGTGGGCGTACTGTTCGTGCTTGTCGAGCATCGCCTCCTTGGTGCCCGGCCAATCGGTCTGGACGAGGGCGGCACGCACGATTCGGGGATCACTCATGGAGGGGAATCGTAATGTGACATGCGATCCCTGACAATGCGTACGCTGCACCACGATGAACCCTGGCCCGGCACTACTCGACAGCGCCGCACGCGCCGGTTGAAAACCTGTCCTGATCATCGAACTGGTTCGCTCGTTCGACCACGACGGTCGCATTTCCATCGTTGACGACAGTCGCCACACTCGTTGCCGCCGGGCGGACCAACCCTCAAGTCGCCGCTGAACTGCTCATCTCGCGCCGCACCCTGGAGTCACATCTGTACCGCATCTTTTCAAACTCGGCGTCTCCAATCGCACCGAGCTCGCCGTCGTCGCAATGCGCTCCGCTGTCGAGCGCTGAAGTTTCGATCACGACGGTTCGATCACGCGAGCAGCGCGAGGGCGCCTTGCCTCATGGCGCCGGGTCCGGGAAGGCACAGTTGTCGTCGGCCAGGCACCGGCTCGGTAGGCGGGGCCGACGTTACTGCACCGTCCGACCGCTGAAGGCGACGAGGCGGATGAGTTGCGTGGCGTCGGCCGGCGCTTGGGTCTCGTTGGCGAACGTGTCTCCGTCGCGCATCTCCGGTACCAAGGCCTGGCGGGCGAAACCGTCGACTTCGGCGACGACGTCGTCGGGCGGTTCCCATGGCTGGCGGGTGGACGTGGCCAGGTCCCATCCGTGGATCAACCCGTCGAACGCGACAAGCCGAGAAAACGTCGACCCTGGCATCGGCCCGAACGGGGTGTCGATCGTGCGTTCCAGCGCACCGGGGCTGTTGACGGCGTCGAGGAGCCCATCCATCGCTTTCTGGAACTTCGAACCCCAATCGCCGCCGGACGCGGCGGGCATCTCACCCTTCGGCGGCGGCGGGTCCCCGCGAAACGCCGGCGCGAATCCTGATGCGAGCCCGGTCATGTGGTCGAGGACACCCGCAACCGTGAACGTCGCGCACGGTGTCGAGTTCTCGAGCTGGTCGGGGCGAATTCCGGCCCCGACCTGCTTCAGCATCGGAATGATCACTGCCAACTGCTCATTGCCTTCCATCGGACCTCCCTGGTCGCTCGCAGGAACTGCTGACGAACATCATCCCGCGATTTTCATGAGCATGTGATCCAAGACCTCGGTGTGCTCGACCTGAGGGCTGAACAAGATGACCTCTGCGTCGCTGACGACCCGCACGCTGTGTCCAGCCGGCCAGTAGAAGAGATCGTCGCCGACGCAGGTCTCCTCGGTTCCGTCGGTGTAGGTGATCACGACTTCGCCCGCCTTCATGAACCCCCAGTGGGGCGCATGGCAGGCATCGTTGTCGAGGCCCTCGAGCAGCGGACCGATGTCGGTGCCCGCTCCGAGGGAGAAGTACTCAGCGGCCAGCGTTCCGTAATCGACAGCATCGCCGAAGTTGATCGCTTGGCGGGCGACGGCGCCGGGCACGTCGATCTTGATCGGGATTTCATTCTTCGTGATTCGCATCTGACCCTCTACTCTCGGGTTGGGTTCTGCACTTCAGTTGACAGCCAACTCCGAACCCGGCGACCCGTCCAGTTCCAATACTGAACTGTGGCAAGGTTGGTTCGTGAAGAGCTACGGCCAGTACTGCCCGATCTCGCGAACGGCCGAGCTTCTCGGCGACCGGTGGACGATCCACATCGTCCGCGATCTGTTGATCGGCTCGACCCGGTTCAACGAACTGATCAGCGGCAACCCCGGGCTCTCCCGCGCATTGCTCAGCCGCCGGTTGCAACAACTGCAACGCGCCGGCGTGATCGACCACGATACGGACGGCAGCTATCAGCTCACGGCTGCCGGGCAAGACCTCGAACCAGTGGTCTTCGGGCTTGCCGCATGGGGCGCGCGATGGATGTTCGGCGAACCAGAACCCGACGAGCTCGACCCGGACCTGTTGCTGTGGTGGCTCCACCGACGGCTCGACCCCACCAAGCTTGCCGGACCCCGCTTCACGATCTACGTCCATTTCACGGATCACCCGAAGCGGTACTGGATCGTTGTGGAAGACGACGCCTCGTTGTGTGTCACCGATCCACGCTTCGATGTCGATGTGACCATTCGCACCGATCTGGCGGCCATGTACCGGACCTACCTCGGGCACCAGACGCTGGACGAGGCCACCCGTTCCGGCCGCATCGAGCTCTCCGGATCGGCCCGGTCAGTTCGAGGTTTCCGGGATTCCTTCCGGGCCTCGCCAGTTGCCTCGTTCGTCGGTGCCGAGACGCCCGATTGACCCTCCGACGAGCGGCCCAGATCCACCGGTGTCCCGGCGGACTCAGCCGACGGTCAGCTTCCAGGACCGCAGGGGCCGCACCTTCGCAATGAGATCGAAATCGCCGTCGGCACGGACTCGCACAGGTACAGGGGCCCGTCGGCGTCGACGAGTTGTTCGGCGATCTTTGGGTCGGCGAGTCGTGTGGCGATGCTGTTGTCAAACGATCCAAGTGGTCAACCCCATGCGTCACCGCTGAGGAGCGCCTGTTCATCGATGAGCTGCGACGCCCGTTTTCATGAGCTGTGTGCGTTGAGACTGCAGTGGACTCGTCGCCGCTTCCAACGGCCCCGGGCACGATTGCCCTATTGTGTTCGCACAATGACTGGATCTGTACCGACCGCGCTCGACAGCGAGCTGGTAGTTGCCGCCATCGATGACCATTCGGCGAGGGGCATCGCCGCCGGCATCGGCCGGCTGATCTCACACGGCACCCTGCGGCCGGGAGTGCGGCTACCCACGGTGCGCGAACTCTCCACGGCACTTGGCGTGTCACCGACCACCGTCAGCGAAGCGTGGCAAACCCTGGCACTCGTCGGGGCAATCGACGCCCAGGGCCGTCGAGGGACGTTCGTGCGTCAGCCGACCGGGCCGGGGTCGCCACGCCGCTACCGGCGGATCACCGAGGGGCCCGGCCACTTCGCGATCGACCTGTCCACCGGCACGCCCGCCCCCGCCCTGCTGCCCGACCTCGCCCCAGCGGTGGCACGTCTCAGCGCCCAGTCACTCACCTCGAGCTACCTCGACCACGCCGTGCTGCCCGCGCTGGAGCACCGCCTTCGCGACGGCTGGCCCTTTCCCGCTGAGGAAATCACCGTCGTCGACGGCGCACTCGACGGGCTCGACCGCGTGGCCCAGGTGGTGGTCCGCCTCGGCGACCGGGTCGTGGTCGAGCACCCCACCTTCCCGCCGCTACTCGACCTGCTCGACCTGCTCGGCGCCGAGGTGATCGGCGTCGATCTCGACGACGAAGGCATCAGGCCCGAGCACTTGCTGAACGCCCTGGCGATGCGGCCGACAGCGCTGTTTCTACAACCCCGCGCCCACAACCCCACCGGCGTCACGATGAGCAGCCGCCGGGCCAAGGTGCTCGCGGGGATCCTAGCCACCGACGGCGCGGGCGTGACCGTGATCGAGGATGACCACAGCGGCGACATCGCCAGCGGCGCACTCAACAGCCTCGGCCGGTGGCGACCGGCGCGCACCGTGCACATCCGCAGCTACTCCAAGAGCCACGGTCCCGACCTGCGTCTCGCAGCAGTTGGCGGCGCTGGCGAGGTGGTCACAGCGGTCAGCAATCGCCGCCTGCTCGGCCCCGGGTGGAGCAGCCGCATCCTGCAGGCCGTGCTGCTGGAGATGCTCACCCACCAACCAACAATTGATGCGGTTCGCGATGCACGCGACGAGTACGCCCGCCGCCGCTCGTCTGCCCTGCGCGTGCTCGGCGAAGCGGGGATCGTAGTGTCCGGTGCCGATGGGATCAATCTGTGGCTGCCAGTCCGCGACGAACGCTCGGCGCTCATGACGCTTGCCGCTCAGGGCATCGGGGCCGCTCCCGGCGAACCGTTCATGGTGCGCCCCGACGACCCGCACATCCGCGTGACGGTCGGCCTCGTCGACGACCACGACCACCATTTGGCGCAAGCACTGACCGAGGCCGCAGGAATACAACGGCCGCGCTCCGGGCAACGCTGACGCGCAACGTTGTTACGCGAATTTCTGTAGTCTACAGAAGTTCGCAACCGCGGAGTGATACAACCCGGAAGGAGCCGGATGTCTCTTGCTGACCAACTGGTCCGCGCGCGAACGCGCAGCGGGCTCGGCCAGGACGACCTGGCCAACGCACTCGGGGTCAGTCGAGCGATGATCAGCTATTGGGAAACGGACAAGCGCCGCCCCAACGATCGACAACTCGCTGCTCTTAGCTCTCTGCTACAGGTACCCGTATCGGTGCTCGAGGGCTTTGAGGAGGAACCGCCCGTGCCCGACTTCGCAGCAATGCTCCTGCGAGGCGCCGACCAGGACCTCCCGGACGGCGCTCGGGCAGGGCTCGGCGAGTTCGTCGCATTCCTCGACCTGTTCGCCGATCTAGCCGAGGCCTGCAAGTTCAAGATCCACGGAATGACACAGAGCCCTTTCATCAGCGGCTCAGGTTTCGACAGCGCCGACGACGCCCGTCGAAAGGCCGAGGAGGTCCGGGCGCACTTGCGCCTCGGACTCGGGCCAATGGGCGATCTTGACGCGCTCTGCGAACTGATCGGAGTCACGGTCTACCGAGCCGACCTCGGCGCGGATCTCACCAAGACGGTCTCGGGGGCATACCTCGACCATCCGAGGACCGGATTCTCGATTCTCATCAACCTCGCCACGACGCCTGGCCGACGCCGCTTCAGCCAGGCTCACGAACTGGCCCACGCCCTCTTCCACAGTGGAAACGACACCCGATACCTCGTGTCCACCGCCGTGAAGAATGCTCGGGAGCGGTTCGCCGACACGTTCGCAGGCGAATTCTTGATGCCCGCCGAGGGTGTCCGCAGAATGATGGAAGAGCAGGGCTTCGGACCGCGTATCGATGAGCCAGCAGAGGTCATCCACCTGCAACGGTTCTTCAACGTCTCCTACAGCACGGCGCTCGTGCGCTTGCGCAAGATGAACGTCCTGTCGAGCGAAAACTTCGAGGAGTACAAGGAAATCCGCCCCGTGTTGTTCGCTCGGGCACTCGGCTACGACACCTCCGACGAGGAGTACCAGCAAGACCTAGACCGGTGGCGGGTCGAACGCTTCCCACCCCGTTTCCGTCGCCTTCTCCGTCTCGCTATCCGCGACGGTGTGATTTCGATACCCACGGCGGCGGCGCTGACTCGGCTGTCGATCGACGAAGTGACGGACCTCATCACGACTCGCACGGCCTCCTCGCCGATTGACTCGGAGGAACGCCGCGAGATGCGGGAGTTCGAAGACAGCGGTGTCGTCGCCTGACGCGGTCGTCGACACTGTCGTCCTCCGCTACTTCCTCATGGTCGAGCGGGTCGACGTGTTGATCGATCTGCTCGGCGCGCCAATTGGCGTGCCGCGCGTCGTCTACGACCCTGAGGACGGCCACGCTCCACTCGCGCAGAAGAGCGAACTCCGCGGGAGCGTCGAGCGGCAACTTCGATGGTCGCGCGATGCGACCTTCGAGGAGGACGAGCGAGCGGCGTGCGGCGAGCGGGCTCGCCGATTGGCCGGTGCCGACGAACTCGCCGACTCTGGTCAGCTCATCGTTGTTGATCTTGACGTAACCGAACGCACGTTGTCTGCTCAGCTCACCAGTCCGAGCGGTTGCAAGTCCTTCGGCTTGAGATTTCCTCTTCACGCTGGTGAAGCGGCGTGCCTCGCACTCGCTGTTCATCGTGGCCTGACACTGGTCACCGACGACAACGACGCCCTGACAGCCTTGGCGACGTTTGGCTCAGGGACCCAATACGAACGGATTCGGAAGCTCCTCACCCGCGCGGCCGATCAGGGTCTGCTTACTCGTTCTGTTTCGAACCGGCTGCATCGAGAAATGACGGCTCAAGGGTTCCGCGACAACGAACTCCCGTTCCCTGAGGAGTCAGGCTGACGTCGCCAGGCCGGTGTGAACGTTTCGTACCTTCCGACAGCTCATGCCTCGCCGCTCCGCCGATGCGCGGCTCCCGAGACGCAACCGCCGGACCGCGGCGATGACGCGTCAAGGGCCCATCGATGGCTACATCGCGCTGCGGCGGATGAGTTCGAGGGCTGCGCCGCATTCGGCGGCGAACACTTCCTCGCGGGCGGCGTCATCGGAGGCTTCACCCACGCCTGCCGGCCCCGCGACCGTGGCGAACAAGGCGGTTGGCACCAACTCGGCCTCGCTTTCCCACGGCACCCGCCGGTCGGCCAGGCGCAACGCCATCGCCGTGAAAAACTCCTGTGGCAGGCGCCGACCGCGTCCGGCCACCAACACGGCCGGGACCTCACTGCACCACGCCACCGACGCCGCAGCGCGTGACGACGGTGTTGCCAGGACTTCGCCCGGCGTGGCAGCCATCGCTTCGATGAGCACGAGGTCGGCGGCGACGACCGCTGCGGCGACCCCCGATGGTGGCACCACCTCGGCGTCGATGTCGGCTCGTTGTAAGCGGCGCACGAACGCGCTGCCCTCGTCGTCGGCGTCGATGGCCAGTACGCGAACGTCACCGCGGCGCATCACCGCATCACCGATCAGGTCGGGCCAGCCGACCACGCAGACCGTGGCGTCATCGGCGATGAAGTCGTACAGGTGATCCGGGGTGAGGTCGTGCTCCACCTCCGAGGCAAGCGGGTAGGCCTGCTCGAACGGGTCGGTGGAGGTGAGCAGCGACGAGCAGAACCACCACAGCGGACCCGAGGTCGGGTGACGCTCGATGATCCGGCGGCACGCCACGACCAGCCCGGCTGGTTCCATTCGCAATCCACGCAACGCGATCGCGGTCTCCCGCACGAGCGTGCGCTGGTCGCCACCGGAGGCCCTCGCCACGTACCGCAAACGCTCAATCGGATGCACGCGTCGAATGTACTGCCACCGGCGCGCCGGACCGCCTCAGACCATCGTCATTTACGAAAGTCATTGCTTGACTTATTCATCCCGGCGGGCGCACACTGAACGCCATGGAAAACCGAGAGCCAAGCCAGGGACGGACGTGCGCATGAACGCCGACATCACCAGCGCGCATGTCGCCGACGAAACCGACATGGCGATCGGCTCGATGAAGATGGTCCGCGTCGGCCAGCACCGGGTGGTACTCGTGCGCACCGCCACCGGCTTTCACGCCCTCGACAACGCCTGCCCGCACGAGGGATACGGGCTGGTGCAGGGCGGCCTCGACGGCGAACTGCTGACCTGCGAGTGGCACAACTGGAAGTTCAACGTCGCCGATGGGTCGTGCGTGCTGGGTGAGGAAGCCGTCGCCAGCCACGCCGTGAGCCTCGACGACGGGGCGGTGACCGTGACCGTGCGCACACCCTCGGCCGATCAGGTGCGCACCGCCGCTGCGGCGAGCCTGAACCGCGGCATCGACGCTGCCTACAACGGGCAGATCGCCCGTGACAGCCTGCGCCTGCTGCACGCCGGGGCGAGCCCGGTGGATGTGGTGTGGCAGGCCGTCGCGCGCACCGCGCCGCGCACCGAAGACGGCTTCAATCACGCCCTGGCAATGACCACCGATTGTCTGATCGCACTTGCCGGCATGAACGGCGACATGGACGGCGACGACCGCCTCGTGCCCGTCGCGCAGGCCATCTCCGGCCTCGCCGAATCCGAGCTGCGTCGGCCCGCTCGGCCTCGCCCCGAGCCCGCGACCGGCACGTCGGGCGGCGGCTTCGAAGTGTTCCGTCACCTGGTCGAGACCGAGCAGACCGACGCCGCCGATTCGCTGCTGAGCGGCGCACTGCTCGACGGGCTCGACCGCAACGCAGCGGCACGCTGGCTGATCCGACCCTCGTGCGATCACCACCTCGCATTCGGTCATGGGGCGATCTACACGCAGAAGGCGTTCGAGATGCTCGACATCGTCGGCTGGGATCGGGCTCCGCACCTGCTCGCCCACGTGTCGACCATGCACATCACCAGCACCCGTGAGGACAAGCTGCCCTACATGCGCCCGTTCCTGCGCGCCGTCGATGAAGCCGGGCTGACCGGGCGATGGGAGCGCGAAATCGACCGTGCCTGGCCGGGGCGCGACGCGTTGGTGGACGTGCTGCTCGGCACCGATCAGACCGTCGCCGTGGCCGCAGCGTTGACCGCGCTCGACGAGGGTGCGGGGATCACCGGTGTGATCGACGCCGTATCCATCGCCGCCGCCGAACGGATGCTGCGCCACGACCTAGCCCACGAGCACCACCCCGACCTCAGTGGGTACAGCTGGCTCGACATCACCCATTCGCTCACGTACGCGAACGCGGCCCGCTGGGCGTGGGCCGCCGACCCGGGCGAGCACACCGCCCGATTGGCGATGTACACCGTGTTCCACGTTGTCGATGGTGGCCGCCACGCGACCACGACCGAGACGGGTTCGGCCGACGCCGATCCCCCCGTCGATGCGGCGGGCGAGATGAACCTGGACGAAGCCATGTCGACCGGTGCGGTGGCGGCGGCCGTGCGTGCGGCCTTGCACGAACCCGTCGAGACGGTGGCCGAGGCGTTGGTCCGCGCCTCGCTCGACGATCGGTCCGGTGCGCTGATCGTGGTGGCCCATCACATCAAGGTGGCCCGGGCAGCGATCCGCGAGGCAGAGTCGACCGGATCGCGCCTACCCCTGGCCGCCGCGGCGCGGTTCATCGCCGCGCCAGGCCGCCAGCGGTTCGTCTCGAACAACGTCGCCAGGGCGCGACACTTCATCACCACCGGTTCACCACCGCCGCGCTGAGGTCCGGCCCGCGCGCCGCTGAAGGGCGGGGAAACGGCGATGCTTGGCGGTGATGCTTGCGGGACGGAGGCGCTCGGTTGCTACCGTTTGCGCCGTGGCTCTCTCCCCTTCGCCCGATATCACGCTCGCTGCACTCGATGGTGATGCGCGCCCGCTCGAGGAGTGGCTCACCACGTTCCACCTCGCCAGTGTCGTGCTCGATCCCTACACCAACGAAAGCGCGTGGATACTGAAGACGGCGGCGCGCATCCTCGACGGGTTTCGCGGTTCCGACGCCCGGGTGAACTTCGTGCTCACCTGCCCGAAGCCGGAAGCCCGTGCGTTCCTTGGGCCGCTCGCCGATTCGTTCCTGGTGTACTGCGACCCCGATCGCGCGTTCGTCAAGTCGTTGGGCCTGACCGAACTGCCGGCGTTCGTGTTCGTGCAGACCGACGGCACGCTGCAGGCCGCCGCCGAAGGTTGGAAATCGGCCGAGTGGCGCGCCGTTGCCGATGCCATCGCTACCGCTACCGCGTGGTCACGCCCGAACATTCCCGTCGCCAGCGATCCCGGCCCGTTCCACGGCACGCCTGCCCTCGGTCACTGATCCGGGTTGCCCCGGACCGAACCGAACCGAACGGGCTGCGATCACCAGTGCCGATACCTGAATCCGTCGCCGACCTGCCGGTCATCGATGTCCTCGCGGCCCTCGGTGCCGCGCTCGGCGACGGCACCACTGCGGTGCTCGTCGCCCCGCCCGGAGCGGGAAAGACAACGGTCGTGCCACTGTGGCTGCTCGACCAGGAATGGCTGGGGCCGCGCAAGATCGTCATGCTCGAACCGCGCCGCCTGGCCACACGGGCCGCAGCACGCCGGATGTCCGCGCTGCTCGGCGAGTCAGTCGGCGACACCGTTGGCTACCAGACCCGCGACGAGCGCCGCATCGGCCCCGGCACCCGCGTCGAAGTGGTCACAGAAGGGGTCCTCACCCGGCGGCTGCAGAACGATCCCGAACTGACCGGCGTGGCGGTCGTGATCTTCGACGAGGTCCACGAACGCAACCTGCCGACTGACCTCGGCCTGGCTCTGGCGCTTGACGTGCAGCACGCGCTGCGGCCCGATCTGCGACTGCTGGCCATGTCGGCAACACCCGATGCGCGCAAGCTGGCCGCGATCCTCGGCGAGGCTGGTGCGGGGCAGGCACCGGTGGTGTCCAGCGACGGCCGCGAGCACCCCGTCGAGGTGCGTTCGCTCCCGCTCAAACCCGGCAAAGGGGTGCGTATCGAGCCCGCCGTCGCCGACGCGGTGCTCGCCGCGCTGCGTGTCGAGCCAGGCGACATCCTGGTGTTCCTGCCGGGGATCGGCGAGATCCGTCGCGTCGAAGGGTTGCTGCGCGACCGGGTGGGGCCTGACGTCGATCTCCGACCCCTCGCTGGTGCGCTCACCCTCGCCGAGCAGGACGCGGCACTTGCCCCGTCGCCACCCGGTCGGCGACGGGTGGTGCTGAGCACCGACATCGCCGAATCGTCACTCACCGTTGCCGGGGTGCGGGTGGTGGTCGATGCCGGTCTGGCACGAGTGCCACGCTTCGATCCACGTTCGGGGATGACCCGGCTGGCCACCGTCACCACCAGCCGCGCCTCATCGGATCAACGTGCCGGGCGGGCCGGGCGCACCGAACCAGGGGTGGCCTACCGACTGTGGAGCAAACTCGAGCACAACACCCGTCTCGCCCACCTCCCCGCCGAGATCACCCAGGCCGACCTGTCCGGGTTGGTGCTCGAGCTCGCGGCGTGGGGTGCTCCGGCCGACTCCCTCGCCTTCATCGATCCGCCGCCGCCGAAAGCGCTGCAGGCCGCTCGCACGCTGCTGCGTGAACTCGAGGGGCTCGACCCGACCGGAGCGATCACCCCGCAGGGCAGGGCGATGATGTCGCTGCCGGTCCACCCGCGCCTGGCCCGGATGATCGTGGCTGCGCCCCCCGTCGATCAACCGTTGGCCTGCATCGTCGCCGCCCTCATCGATGAACGCGACGTGATGCGCGGCCGCCTCGATGAACTGCCGTGCGACCTCGCCCTGCGGGTACGCCTGGTCACCGGCGAGACACGCGATGACCGCGCCGACCGGCGTGCGGTCGAGCAGGTTCGTGACCGCGCGCTCGGGATCGCCGAGCGGGCCAGGGTGCGACTGGTGATCGCCGATGTCGACGCGGTCAGGTGCGGCGCGCTGCTCGCCCTCGCCTATCCCGACCGGGTCGCGACGAGGCGCAGCCAGCCAGGGCAGTTCCAGCTACGCGGTGGAGGTGGTGCATGGATCGCGAAGGACGACCAGTTGGCCAGCGAGCAGTTCATCGTCGCCGCCGACCTCGATGGCAACCGCACCTCGGCGCGAGCCCGCCTCGCGGCTGCGCTCGATGCGCACGAGTTGGAGACGATGCTGGCCAACGACATCGAGCGGCGCGAGACGATGCAGTGGGACAAGGCTGCGAACGACCTCGTCGTACGCGTCGAGACGCGGTTGGGCAACATGGTGCTCAGCGATGCGCGGCGGTCGCCGACGGTTGGCCAGGCAACCGTCGAGGCGCTCGTCGACCGGGTCCGCACCACCCGGCTCGGCCAACTCGACATGGGCCTCGCCGCTGGCTGGCGGGCGCGCGTTGGGTTCGTCGCCAAGCGTCAACCCGACGCGGGTTGGCCGGACGTGTCCGACGGCGCGCTGATCGCCACACTGGACGACTGGCTGGCGCCGTACCTCACCCATGCCACCGGCCGCGCCGATCTCGCCCGGCTCGATGTGGCCATGCTCTTGTCGAACCTGCTCAGCTGGGATCAGCAAACACGACTCACCGAGCTCGCCCCCGCCACGCTCGGCACCGGCCCGGGCACGTCGAAGTCGGGCACCTTGAAGTCGGGCATGTCGAATGCGGGCCCGGTGAAGCTCGGGGGCAGGCGCGTGCCCATCGACTACGCCCGCGACACCCCGACCGCATCGGTGCGCGTGCAGGATCTGTACGGCACGACCGTGCACCCAACCGTCGGCGACGGCGTGCCGGTGACGCTGGAACTGCTCTCCCCAGCCGGCCGCCCGGTGCAGATCACCAGCGACCTGCCGGGTTTTTGGAGCGGGTCGTGGGCGCAGGTGCGCAAGGAGATGGCCGGTCGGTACCCGAAGCACCACTGGCCTGCCGATCCGGGGGCTTCCCCAACGAGACGGCCGTACGACCGATGAGCCAGCGCCTACCATTGACCGCCATGCCCCCGGCCAGCGACCTCCGTACTGCCGCGCTCGCGGGCACCACATGCGTGGTCACCGGGGGCCTCGGTTTCATCGGTTCGAACCTCGTCCACCGCCTGGCGACACTCGGTGCGCGGGTACGGGTGATCGACGCCCTCGTCGACGGCCATGGCGGCGACGTCCGCAACCTCGACGGCTGCCCGGCCGCGGCGATGACCGGCGACGTGCTCGTTGCCGATATCGGAGATGCCCGCGTCGGCGAGGTGGTGGAGGGTGCCGATGTGGTGTTCAACCTTGCCGGTCAGGTGAGCCACACGGCTTCGATGACCGACCCCGAGCGCGATCTGTATCTCAACACCATCACCCATGCCCGCTTCCTCGAAACGTTGCGAACCGTGAACCCGCGGGCTCGGGTGGTTCACGCGTCCACCCGTCAGGTGTACGGCCGACCGATCCGGTTCCCCGTCGACGAGCAGCACCCGACCCGGCCGGCCGACGTCAACGGGGTCGCCAAGCTGGCCGGCGAACAGCTGCACCTGGTCTACGCCCACGCGCACGGCATGGCCGTCACCACCCTTCGCCTGACGAACGTGTACGGGCCGCGCCAACGCCTCACCAGCAACGAACTCGGCTTCCTCCCGGTGTTCATCCGCAGGGCTCTCCTCGGCGAGACCATCGAGCTGTTCGGCACCGGCGAACAACGCCGCGACTGCCTGTTCGTCGACGACGT
>JAYURF010000238.1:0-1841 GCA_043756365.1 Acidimicrobiales bacterium | reverse complement strand
CACGGACCGCAGCGATCGACGCAGCCGACAAAGCGTTGACCTTGCCGTCGTCGAGATGCACCACCATCACACGACCGTTGCGTTCGATGGAAACAGATTCGGAGCTCATTGCCAATCGACGCTAGCTGCGCCAATACACCCGGTGGTCAGCGAGTGAACTCGAACACGTTCTTCGCCCGGAGCTGGTCCATGAAGCCTTGGTCGTACGCGGCCACCGGATCGGCGCGCACCATCTCGTCGAGCATCACCGCGTCGTCACCGACGAGGATCCGCCAGTCGCCCCGGCGAACGCCGTCGAGGATGATCGTGGCGGCTTGTGCCGCTGACATCGGTGCGGCGTCACGGAACGACTCGGCCTGCATCTGCATTCCTTGCCGGATGTCTTCGTCGCTGGCACCGTCGAGGGGCATTCCCCGCTTGCCGAATCGCTCGCGGATCTGGCCGATCTGTTGCTCGTCGAGCTCTTTGGGATCGCGACCGAACGCCTTGAACGAGTTGATCACGATCGAGGTGCCGATGTGACCTGGCATCACCACCGACGCCCGGAGATGCGGGGCGTTCTGCCGAAAGTCATTGATCAGCGCCTCGGTGAAGCCCTTCACCGCGAACTTGGCAGCGCTGTATGCAGTGTGCGGGATGTCGGGGCCGAGCGTCGCCCAGAATCCGTTGACGCTGCTGGTGTTCACCACGTGTCCCTCGGAGCTGGCAAGCAGCATCGGCATGAATGCGCGTGTCGTGGCGTACACCCCGCCCCAACACACGTTGAACGTGGTCTCCCATTCGTCGCGGTCGTCGAGCACGAAGCTGCCACCGCCGCCGATACCGGCGTTGTTGAACAGCAGGTTGACGTGATCGGTCGAGAACCCCTCGCGAACACTTGTTGCAAATGCAACGACCTGTTCTTTGACGGAAACGTCTGCGACAAAGGTGGCAACGTGGACACCATCCCTCGCAGTTTTGCGGGCAAGTACGGCGCTGTTGTCCATGTTCTCCGCCGACACGTCACACATCGCGACATGGCAACCGTCGGCCGCCAGTTGGCGCACGAGCTCGCGCCCCATCCCGGTTCCGCCGCCGGTCACCACGGCGATACGTCCCTCGAATTGTTCCATCGGCGCATCATGGCACGACTTGGATGACCCATCCCCGATCGAGTTGTCTGTCGGCATGGCCGACATCTTCGAAGAACTCGACGCCTGGCTCGATGCCAACTGGTCGCCCGACCTCACCGTTGCCGAATGGTGGGACCGACTCGGCAACGCCGGGTGGGCTGCGCCGTCGCTTCCGGTCAACGCCTACGGTAAGGGACTGTCCCGCACCGACACGATTGCCGTTGCACAACGCATCGTCGAGCGCGGTGCGCTCGGCGCGCCAGGCGGGCTCGGCATGCTGCTCGCCGCCCCCACCATCGCCACCCACGGTACGCCCGAGCAGATCGAACGCTTCATCAGGCCGATCGTCACCGGAGCACAGGGCTGGTGCCAGCTGTTCAGCGAGCCCGGTGCCGGCTCCGACCTAGCCGGCCTCGGCACCCGCGCTGTCAAAGACGGTGACGAGTGGGTGGTCAACGGTCAGAAGGTGTGGACCTCCAGCGGGCACGTCTCGGACATGGGCATGTTGATCGCCCGCACCAATCCAGAAGCCCCGAAGCACCAGGGCATCAGCTGGTTCGCGTTCAACATGCACCAGGCCGAACACGTCGATGTGCGGCCGCTGCGCGAACTCACCGGTCGGGCGTTGTTCAACGAGGTGTTCATGTCGGATGCCCGGGTGAGCGACGATTCGCTGGTTGGTGGGCTGAACAACGGGTGGGCGGTTGCCAACACCACCTTGGCCTACGA
>JAYURF010000237.1:0-4981 GCA_043756365.1 Acidimicrobiales bacterium | reverse complement strand
CGCTGAGCGCCTCCTGCGCACCTTGCGCGGTAACGATCACCGGCCGCGCACACGACATCGCCTCGAGCACCGACGTGAACCCCGCGTCGATTTGGTTTTCGCTCGTCGGCACGGCAACCACGGTGGCGCGGCGGTACAGATCCCGCAAGGAGCGCATGTCGAGATCGACAAAGCTCATCCGGTCAGGAACCATTGTCGGCATTGCGGTGGAGGACCCCGCGGCATCGGGCGACACCGCACACACCTCGACGTCGACGTCGAGCCCTTCGACTGCGGCTGCCAAGGTTGCATAGTCGCGATGTTCCTTGCCGGCACTGGCAACCAACGTCGCGTCGGTGGGAGCGGCACTACCGGGTGTGAAGAAATCCGTATCGACGGGCGTGAGGAGGGTCAACATTCGACTGGCGCAGGCCGGACCAACCATCGGCCGGAGCACCTCGGCTTTACGTTCCGTCTCGACGGTGATGACCGGGGCCAGACGCAAGAGCCGAATCAAGCGCAGCCACCACCGCACCCGCGCCCCGCGCGGCGTCATCACGTTGAAGCCGATCATTCGCGCCCGCGATGGCCGGAACAACGACAGCAACAAGAGCGCGAACCCGATCGCTTCTGCATTGCCATAGACGAACCCGCGACGCGCATCGGCGCGGACGTGCCAGGCGATCTGCCACGACGTGTCTCTGCCGACGATCTTGCCCATCAGCCGGTCGGTCATGGAGAGTCGCAGCCCCGACGTGGATACTGCCCGTCCGCCATTGCGTTCGGCCAGTTCCAACAGCACGTGCCGCGGCCGTTCGCCGTTGTCGATCTCGGCGCGGTACGCCGCGAGATCGATCTTCTGGCCGAGCGCAACAACGAAGGTTGCGGGTGTGGATGACCGGGTCGGCATGGTCTTACGGCCTCCAGTAGGCGGGCACGCGGCCCGATGATAACGGTGTGCAACCTGGCGATCGAGGCAATGTCATCGCCACCGTCGCCGTAACGATCTGGTGCTTGCCTTGGCCCGCATGCGGCGCAGCACACCAGCTTCGTGAGCGATCCCGCGTTCGAACCTCGCCGTCGCCACCCACGAGTCGTCGGCGCGATGCTCGGCGACGAGCGCCGACCGGAACACCGACTCGGTGGCAAGCGACGCCACCTCGCGTATTGCCGTCAACGGGACACCAGCGTGGACCAGGTCGCGGTCAACAACCTCACCGTTGGTCGTGCCGGCGGTCGGATCGATGACCCGGAGATCGATCATCGATTCGATACCGGTGAGGAACGCTCCGACCGCCCGGTCCCGCGGATCGGGCGCATTCCTGCGCCGACGCCGCCGGCTGGCCTTGATCAACATGACAACACCGATGTAGAGCATGAGCGCCACGACGAGCACACCTGCGACGATTGCGACGAATGCGGCCAGCGTCAGCTGTCGACCGGCATCGGCAATGACTGCGGTTTCGGGAACCTCACTGTTGTCGGGCAACGTCGTTTGGGTCGTCATCGGAGCCGGTGCCGGGGGCTGCTCGTCAGTGAGCTCGTCGGTCGGGGCGATCGCCCCATCGCCTCGCGACGGCGACAACGTGCTTGCTGCGTCTGGCAGCGGGTCGAACGGCACCCAGCCGAAGGACTCGAACTCGATCTCCGGCCACGCAACAGCTCGGCTCGAGCGGGCCACCGTGCCCGATCCATCGTCAGCGATGTCGGTTTCGAATCCCACCGCAATGCGCACCGGTAGCCCGATCGCGGCGGCAAGGAGGCCGTACATGGCAACGAACTGCTCGTCTGCACCGCGGCGGCTGAGATCGATGAAGAGGTTGAGCACGGCAATGGAGTGACCGGGCGGACTGTCGGCGTCGAGCACGAACCCATCACGCAGGTACGCGGCCAGTGCCTCGGCTCGTTCGTAATCGTTGCGCGCACCCGCCGTGATCGAACTGGCCAACTCGAGCAGTTGTGGCGAGGGAGCGAAGTCCCCGACGAAGGGTGATGCCGCTCGGCCCGCCCGTGCATATGTCAGCTGGGCCGGAGCCACAACGAACGGTTGCAGCCCGACTTCGTACGTGGTGCCCGGCGCTGGCGCGGCCTCGGCGAGCAGGCCGCTCCTTCCGCGGTCGACACGCACCTTGCTGGTCACCGACAGCGTTCGATCGATCGACGGGAGCCACGCTGCGTCGAGCTCGCCGATCGTGACCGTCACCCGATCGGTCGGTAATGCGTCGTCACCTTGGATCAGCACCGAGCCCGCTCGGCGGTAGTCATCGGCGGGAAGCCAGGTGCGCCCGTCATAGCGGGTGAGACCGACAAGCCTCCACCTGGTTGGAACCTGCAACGTCGTGGTGAAGAAATCCACCGGCGGCGACAGGCTTCGCCACTCGTCCAGCCGTGCCAGCGGGCTGATGCCACCGATCGGCACGACCGGCGACTCGAGCGTGAGCCGCGGGTCGTATCGCTGCGCCGAAACGTGATCGGACACCACCAGGGGGATCGACGCGACGAGTGCGGCGACCACGACGACCGCGATCGTCGTGACCCCCGATCGGTGGGACACGTTCGGCGACGCGAGCACGCCGAGCGATGCGACCATGAGCGCGGCGATCGACCACGCGGGAGGTGGGCCCGCAGGGGCGGCGAGCAGTGCCACAAGACCGAGCAGCGTGATTGGTGCGAGCAGCGCGGCTCCGGGTCGCCGATGCATCACCCTGTCTGCGCCGAAGGCGGCGGCGATCGAGGCGTACAACGCGAGCGAACCGACGCCGGCTGCGAGGGGTGGCGACGGCCACACGGTGCCGAGCAGATCTCCGACACCGCTGACGGGTGCCCGAACGAGATCGTCGGGCAGTTCGCCACTGATCGCATTGATTACGAAACCCGTCGCAATCAGCGAAACCAAGCCGATGAGGAGCACCCTGGCCCACCAACGCAACGGCGAAACCAGCATCGCTGCCAGCGCCGTGCCGACGGTGGCGATCAGGACCGGAACCACTCGGTACTCGGGCGTGAAGATGGTTTCGGTGAGATGCACCACAACCGCAACCGCCGCGGTGGCGAACAGCGCGCCGACGACCCGCTGGATCAGATTGGCGGACACGCGCCAGCGGCTCATGCGAAACCCGAGCCACGCCGCCAGAGCGCGGCGAACTGCTCGGCGTTGGTCACATCGACGGAGCGACGGGCACCCTGGCGGGCCGCAACTCCGTCGTGCAGCCGCACGAGGTACAGGCTCTGGGCGAACAACGGATTGCTGGCCAGTTGGGCGATGACCGGAGACATCGCGCCGGCGATCAGGAAGATCTGGTCGCCCGGCTCTGAGTTGAGTCGCAGCTGCGTGGACCGCAGTGTTGCGGCCGCACCCGTGCGCTGCACACGGGTGAACAGCTCGAGCGCCTCCTGACGGGTGCGTAGCGCTCTCGCCGGGCCGGGGGCATCGTGGTCGAACGTCCGCGCGACCACGTTGATGCCCAACTCCAGCGACTCACACACGATGCTGCTGGCGATCTCGACAGCGTCTTCGAACGCAGCAGCGGTGAGCCATCGATCGGACGTTTCCAGCACGACGAAGCGTGTGGTGCGCTGCGGTTCGATGTGATCGCGCACCACCAATGTGCCGGTCTTGGCGGTGCTGGCCCAGTGCACCAGCCTGGCATCGTCGCCGACCACATACTCACGAAGCGAACGGAAATCGGCGATCGGATCTCGACTGAATCGGTTGACCACCGCTCCGGCCTGACGCAGGTGGCCACCCGACTGCGGGAGCCGAAGAGGATGAATGACCGGGTGAACATGGACCTCGGCGGTGACGTCGTGGCGGACCGACCGGACGACCAGGGCAAACGGATCACTGCGTTCTTCGAGCAGCGGGCCGAGTCGGTGGACACCGCGTCGCGTGGCATGGACGGGGTAGCGCAGCGTGGTCGGTAGCCCGGGTTCGAGCTGAGGCAGCTCAATTGCTCGACGCTGACCGGCGAACTGATCGATCACCACCGTGGGCAGCGTGGTGTGCGACGAGGTGACCGTGAGGACCGCTTCGAACACCGAGCCACGGACCACGAGGCGAGGGACCTCGACACGTTGAAACACGATGCTCGTGGCGACTCTGGGGATGAGCGCGGCAATGATCAACACGACGATGATCGACGCGCCAAGGATCACGAACTCCATGTACCCGGCCAGCAACCCACCAGCAATCATGGCCGCGGCGGCCACCGCCAGACCGACGCCGGCGCGTGTGAACCGAAGCTTGGTCGATCTAGCCATCGCCTTGCGTGGTGCGTACTCGCGGCACCGGCACGCTGTCGAGCACTTGGCGGAGAACGTCCTCGGCCAGCACCCCGTCGATCTCGGCTTCGGTGGTGACCGCGACACGATGCGCAAGCACGGAGTGGCCGACCGCTTTGATGTCGTCGGGCGTGACAAAGTCTCGACCGGCACCGAGCGCGTACGCGCGCGCGACAGCAAGCAGGATGAGCGTGCCGCGGGTGCTGACACCGAGGCGAAGATCCCCGTGTTCCCGTGTGGCTTCGAGGATGTCGGCAACATAGTTGCGCAACGGAAGGCTGACCGATACCGCTCGGACCGCTTCGATCAGCCCACGGAAACCATCGGGGGGCAACACTGCCGGCAGGGTCGCCAACATGACGCCGTTGTCTTGTCGGCCCATCAGTTCCAGTTCGCTGGCGCGGTCGGCGTAGCCCAGCGAGATCTTCATCGCGAACCGGTCGAGTTGCACCTCCGGAAGCGGGTAGGTCCCTTGGAAATCGAGCGGGTTCTGTGTGGCGACCACCATGAACGGGCTCGGTGCTGGCCGGCTGACGCCATCGGAGGTGACTTGGCGTTCCTCCATCACCTCGAGCAACGCAGCCTGAGTCTTGGGTGAGGCGCGGTTGATTTCATCGGCGATCAGGACGTTGGTGAATGCCGGACCCCGGCGGAACGTGAACTCACCCTTGACCGGGTTGAACACCGAAACACCGGTGATGTCTGACGGCAACAGGTCGGG
>JAYURF010000236.1:0-1851 GCA_043756365.1 Acidimicrobiales bacterium | reverse complement strand
TCGCCACTGCGGTGAAGCGCGGTCTCGAGGCGGAGGGCTTCACCGTCGAGGTGTCCTTCGATGGCGACGACGGATTCTGGAAGGCCACCGAGAACGCCTACGACCTCATCGTGCTGGACATCATGCTGCCAAAGAGAAACGGATACCGGTTGTGCGCCGACCTGCGCGACGCCGGGAACTGGACGCCGGTACTGATGCTCACTGCCAAAGACGGCGACCTCGATGAAGCCGAGGCCCTCGACACCGGCGCCGACGATTACCTGACCAAGCCGTTTTCGTTCCCCGTGCTCGTCGCTCGCATCCGCGCGTTGCTGCGCCGCACTGGCAACCGCGTTGACGACAGCATCACCGCCGGCGGACTGCGCATCGATTCCGGCGCACGGCGGGTCTTCCGCAACGACCACGAGGTTCCGCTCACCTCGCGCGAGTTCGACGTCGCCGAGTTCCTCGCTCGACGATCCGACACCGTGCTGTCGAAAACTGAGATCATTGCCGGAGTGTGGAGCGATGACTTTGATGGCGACTTGAACATCGTCGAGGTATACATCCGCCGTCTGCGCCGCAAGCTTGACGAACCCTTCGGCACTGACACGATCTCCACCATCCGCGGCGCGGGATACCGGTGGGAATCGGTTTGAGCGAACGGTCGGGCGAGGAGTCGCCGCAACGGGAACCACTTCCCGGATCGCCAAGCCAGCCGAGACGCCGGATGGGAATCCGTGTCCGCATCACGTTGATCGCGCTCACCACGATGGCCCTCGTGCTGATGCTCACCGCCATTGCCCTGATGGCGCTCCACCAACGGGTGCTCACTGACAGCCTGGACGAATCGCTCGAAAGCCGGACCGAGGAGATCGCCACACTGTTGGAGACGGACCAGCTGTCACCGACGATCACCGGGCAGGGCGACGACGATGCCGTCGCGCAGGTCGTCGACACCTCTGGGCGTGTGATCGCCAGCACGGTCAACTACATCGGCCAGCCTCCGCTGACGGCACCGGACACCGACGCCAGGACGTTCCAGACCGTGCGGCTCGTCACCCAGGACCGGCGGATGCGGCTCCATTCGCGTCTGGTCGGGGATGTGGCGGTACACACCGTCGCGTCCTTCGACGAGGTCGAAGACAGCACGGCGGCGCTGGGGCGCGGGCTGCTGGTCACCGTGCCAGTTGCGGTGATTCTGCTCGGCCTCGTGATCTGGCGAACCGTCGGCAGAGCACTGAAACCGGTCGACGAGATCAGCGCGCTGGTGGGTGAGATCACCGCAACCAACCTCCACCTGCGCGTGCCGGAACCGGCAACGGCCGATGAGATCGGGCGGCTGGCCGACACGATGAACGACATGTTGGACCGGCTGCAACGATCAGCCGAACAGCAGCGTCGGTTCGTCGCCGACGCCTCTCACGAGTTGCGTGGTCCGCTGACAAGAATCCGCACCGAGTTGGAGGTGGATCTGCTGCACCCCGCCGACTCCGATCTCACTGCGACCCATCGCAGCGTGCTGGAGGAGGCTGGGAGCCTGCAACGGCTCATCGACGACCTGCTCACGCTCGCACGCCTCGACGCTTCGGTGGCGAGTGCCGCGACGGCCGATCGGCGACTCGTCGATCTCGATGACGTTGTCTTCCATGAGACCAACCGTCTGCGGTCCGTCGGCCGCGTCACCGTCGACGTCTCGGGGGTGACGGCGGTGCAAGCGATGGGGCATCCGGAGCAACTGACGCGGGTGGTCCGCAACCTCGCCGACAACGCTCACCGATACGCCCGGTCGACGATCACGATCGGGCTGAGTGAGCGCGACGGGATCGCTCAGCTCACCGTGGCTGATGACGGCCCCGGCATCCCCCGTGC
>JAYURF010000235.1:0-5010 GCA_043756365.1 Acidimicrobiales bacterium | reverse complement strand
CGGGTAGTGCGGTCACTGCCGACTTCAGGTGCAGCACCTTGGTGAGGGGTACCGCGACCACCGTCGCACCAACGGGTTCGAGGATGGCCCGCAACTGGCGGATGCCCTCGCCGTTGGTCCGGCCGCCACGACCCACATAGACCGTGTCGCCCACCTTCAACACGTCGCCGCCATCGAGGGTGCCGGGTGGGCGGATGCGGTTGATCGAGTAGCCGAGCGACTCCACCACCCTCTCCGCGTCGAGCACTTCACCCTGGCGGGCGATGGCCGCCGGGCTGGCGATGACCGCCACGTTGCGGTACACGACCATGGTGTCCTCGACGAACGCCGCGTCCGGGCAATCGATCGCCTCGGGCACCTCGATCGTGTCCCATCCGGCGTCGACCAACGCCTGCACGTACCCGCCCCATTGCCCGTACGCGAGGTGGACATCGACCGGTTCACGCTCGATGTGGGTGATGATCCCTTCGGCCAGGCGGGGACTTGGCCGCCTGACGAGGGCTTTGGTCGTTACCATGCCTGGCAGGTTATGAGATCGGAGCAAGCGTGAACGGAAACTCGAGCTATGCACACCGCATTGCCGGTGTGGTCAGCGTGGAGGCCGTCGAGGCTCCCGAGGAAGTCACCAGCGATTGGATCGACGAGCAACTCGCCGATACGTACCAGCGCTGGGGCCTGCGCCCCGGCTTGCTCGCCGAGCTGGCCGGCATCAAAGCGAGGCGTTGGTGGCCGGAAGACATCACCTTCGATCAGGCTGCGGCGATGGCCGGCCGCAAGGCAATCGAGTCGTCCGGGGTCGATCCGGCCGAGATCGGGATGATGATCTCCACGTCGGTTTCCAAGCACCACCTCGAGCCGTCGGTCGCGTGTGCGGTGCACAGCCACCTCGGGCTGCCGACGTCGTGCACCAACTTCGACCTCGCCAACGCCTGCCTCGGTTTCGTCAACGCGATTCATCTCGCCTCCACTGCGATCGACGCCGGTTTCATCAAGTACGCGCTCATCGTCGATGGTGAGGGCAGCCGTTACACGCAGCTCGCCACCATCGACCGATTGCAACGCGAAGGCGCGTTGGTAACCGATGTGTTCGACGAGTTCGCCTCGCTCACGCTCGGCTCCGGTGCCGCAGCGATGGTGCTCGGCAGCCTCGAGGACCACCCCGACGCACACCGCGTCGTCGGGGGCGTGGCCCGCGCCGGCACGGAGCACCACACGCTGTGCGTCGGCGACCTCGACAAGATGACCACCGACACCAAGCGTTTGCTGGAGGCCGGATTGGAGTTGGCCGAGGCGGCATGGGTCGACGCCCAACAGACCCACGACTGGACCGGAGGCATGGACCGGTACATCATCCACCAGGTCAGCTCGGTGCACACCAAGCTCATCTGCGAGCGGCTGAAGATCGATCCCGAGCGGGTGCCGCTCACCTACCCGCGGCTCGGCAACGTCGGGCCAGCGGCGATCCCGATCACGCTCGCCGAGGTTGCCCCCGACATCGCCCCGGGCGAACGGATCCTGTGCATGGGCATCGGTTCCGGACTCAACACGAGCTTCACCGAAATCACCTGGTGAGGTCGGCCGCGTGACCGCGCCGGCGCGGCCATCGGCCGATCAGTTCCACCGCTGGGGTGTCGATGCCGGGTGGTCACGGCTGGTGGAGGTGCCGCATCGTGACGGCGTCACCCGTACATGGCATGTACTCGAGCGCTCGCCCGAGCACCCGGTCGCCACGGTTGTGTGCGTGCACGGCAACCCGACATGGTCGTACCTGTGGCACCGCCTGATCGCCAGGCTCGGCGACCGCTACCGGGTGATCGCCGTCGATCAACTGGGGATGGGTTTTTCGCAACGAAGCGGCTCACGACGGTATGTCGAACGAGTTGACGACCTGAGCGACGTGATCGAGGCGCTCGGCGTATCCGGGCCGATGGTCATCGTCGGCCATGACTGGGGCGGAGCGATCTCGCTCGGGTGGGCCGCTTCAACGACAACCGGCCCCGATCTGCGCGGCCCCGTGCTGCGCGGCCCTGTGCTGCGCGGCATCGTGCTGTGCAACACCGGCATCGCCGTGCCGACTGGCCGCCACGCACCTTGGCTGATCCGCCTTGCCGCTTCCGGGCCGATCACATCGTTGGTGGGACATCGGACGCGAGCGTTCGTCGACGGCACGATCGCATTGTCGCGTCGACGGTTGACCGCTCCGATGCGCGAGGCGTTGCGCGCCCCGTACCTCCGAGCGTCGGACCGGCGGGCGATCGCCGACTTCGTCAACGACGTGCCGTTCGACGACGACCATCCGTCGGCCGCTGCGCTCGCCACCGTGGCAGAGAAGATCCGCACGCTCAGAACCCCGGCGCTGCTCACGTGGGGGGCGACCGACCCGGTGTTCGACGACAGCTTCGCGCTCGACCTTGCCGATCGCCTGCCCCACGCCGACCGGCACCGGTTCGCCCGTTCGGGACATCTGTCCCCGCTCGAATCCGACGTCGCCGGTGTGGTCGATTCCTGGTTGAGCAAACAGTTCCCTCAGCGCCAGCCGCCGACGAACGACCACGCTGCCGCCCACGCTGGCGTCCACGCTGCCGACAGTGACCAGAGCTCGGCCTACCGGGCCACGTGGGCCGCGCTCGTCGAACGGGCCGACGATCAGGCGCCGGCGTTCGTCGACGGAGCGAGCGGTGCGCAGATCACCTTCGCCGAGCTGCACCGGCGAGTGACGCGCATCGCCGCCGGGCTCCGTGCGACCGGGGTGCAACCCGGCGACCGGGTGGCGTTGCTCACACCACCGGGGATCGATCTCGTCGCAGTCGTGTACGCGTGCTGGCGGACCGGTGCGGTGACGGTGATCGCCGACCGGGGACTCGGTCTGCGTGGTCTCGGCCGGGCGGTACGCGGTGCACACGTGTCGTGGGTGATCGGCCCACCCCAAGCGCTTGCCGCATCCCGGGTGTTGCGGTGGGCCCCGCGAGCACGGGCGATCGCTGTCGGGAACCGCCGCCGCTTTGGTGCACTGGCATGCCTCGATGATCTTGCCGCTTCACTGGCTGAGTTGCCCGACGAACCCTTCGCCGGCGACATGGCCGCAGTGCTCTACACCTCGGGGGCAACCGGTCCGGCGAAGGGTGTCCGCTACAGCCACCGCCAACTCGCTGCACAACGCGACGCGCTCGCAGCCACCTATGCCATCACCGCCGACGATCGCCTGGTCGCCGCGTTCGCCCCATTCGCGCTGTACGGCCCGGCGCTCGGGATCACCTCGACCATCCCCGATGTCGATGTCACCAAGCCGGGCACGCTCACCGCCGCTGCGCTCACGGCGGCCTGCGTCAGCGTCGACGCAACCATCGTGTTCGCCTCCCCCGCCGCGCTCGCCAACGTCAACCGCACCGCTCGGTCGTCCGGTGATGCCGTCGCGGCACTGGGCCGGGTACGTCTGGTGCTGTCGGCAGGTGCTCCGGTTCCGATCGCCACGTTGCGCTCTACCGGCCGGTTGTTCCCGGCCGCCGAATTGCACACGCCGTACGGGATGACGGAGTGCCTGCCGGTTGCCGACATCTCCCTGACCGAGATCGAGGCGGTGCATGGGACCGAGATCGAGGCAGGGCAGGGCGATCATGTCGGGAGGGGAGTCTGCGTGGGGCGGGCCGTTCGGGGTGCCGACGTCCTGATCGTCGCGCTCGGCTTCGATGCGGTCCGAGTGGTTGCGCCACTGGCGAGCGGCGTGACCGGCGAGGTGCTCGTGCGTGGGCCGTGGCTGTCGGATGGCTACGACCAACTGTGGTTCACCGAGCGCGAGGCCCGCCCCGTCGATGCCGATGGGCTCACCTGGCACCGCAGCGGTGACGTCGGCCACGTCGACACGCACGACCGGTTGTGGATCGAAGGTCGCTCGGTACACCTGATCCACACGTCTGCCGGCCCACTCACGCCGGTACCGGTCGAGATCGCGGTGGAGCGCCTCGACGGGGTCGACCGTGTCGCCGCGGTCGGTGTCGGTCCGATCGGTTGCCAGCAACTCGTGGTCGTCATCGAGCGCGCTGACAGCAGCGATGGGCTCGCCACCGAACGCGACTCCGACAACGTTCGTCGCGTCGTCGCCCGCGCCACGGATCAGCCCGTTGCCGCGGTGCTCACGGTCACGGCGCTGCCGGTCGACATTCGCCACAACACCAAGATCGATCGCACGGCGGTCGCTGACTGGGCGACCGCCGTGCTGTCCGGGGCGAACTCGAAACGCCGATGGTGAGCGCACGATGAACGTCGCCGCGGCCGGGCCGTCGAGGGAACGCGGCCGATGAGGGTGCTCGTCACGGGAGGCACCAGTCTGCTTGCCCGCCGAACCGCCGAAGCGCTGCTCGTTCGCGGCGACGAGGTACGCCTGCTGCAGCGGCACCCATCCGCGCTGGCGTGCGAACAGGTACTCGCTGATGTACGCGACGCCGACGCGGTGATGCGCGCCGTCGATGGGTGCGATGCGGTCCTGCACGCGGCGGCCAAGGTTGGCGTCGTCGGTGAGTGGGAGGAGTACCGCAGTGTCAACGTCGACGGAACTGCGAACGTGGTCGGTGCGGCGCGCACCCATGGGGTGTCGCGATTGGTCCACGTGTCCACGCCGTCGGTGGCTCATTCCGGTCGTTCACTTGTCGGCGCGGGGGCCGAACCGGCAGTCACGGAACGCCGAGGCGCGTGGTACGCAGAGTCGAAGGCGATAGCCGAGCGGATCGCCATCGGCGCGAGCAGCGATGCGCTCCCCGTTGTGGCGATCCGGCCGCATCTGGTGTGGGGGCCGGGCGACACACAGCTCGTCGGCCGAATCGTCGAACGGGCCCGAGCCGGGCGACTGGCGCTGGTGGGCGATGGCGCAGCGTTGATCGACACCACCTACATCGACGGCGCAGCCTCGGCGCTGGTGTGCGCACTCGACGCAGCCGTACCGGGCGCCGCGTGTGTCGGACGCGCCTATGTGATCGCCAATGGCGAGCCACGCCCGATCCGCGATCTGGTGCTCGG
>JAYURF010000234.1:0-1855 GCA_043756365.1 Acidimicrobiales bacterium | reverse complement strand
CATTGATCGCAGTTGGGCCGGCAACCTTCGGCGGGATGATCAAGATGTGCCAGCTACGCCGAACACCGAACCGCGTTGCGGTGCTGGTGGTGGGCGGCGCGATCGCGCTCATGGCCGCTCACGTGTCGCAGTACTCACGCGCCGAAGTGGAGCGGATCTGGTTGCTGTTCTTTCCATGGCTTGCGCTGTCGGGCGGCATGCTGGTCTCTCGGACCAATCGGCGATTGGCGACGATGGCGGTGGGCGCGCAGGTCACGGGTGCAGTCGTGCTCCAAGCGGCACTGGTATCGAAGTGGTGAGGTCACATCGTCGGGCGCGGGGCGATCGAACGGCGCAGTGGTGCCGAGGCGAACTCGCGCATGCCCTCGGCGAAGCTCACCGTGGCGCGAAACCCGAGCGCCTCGGCGGCCCGTGCCGGGTCGGCGAACACGTGACGAATGTCGCCGAGGCGATATCCGCCGACGACACGTGGCCGGACGGCGCCATCCGGACGGAGGGCCTGAGCCATTTCCAGCACCGTGCGCGGATCACCGCTACACACGTTGAAGGCGCCCAGAGCCCCGGTCGCCCCGGCACGGGTGCCGGCATCGCGGGTGAGCGCCAACACGTTGGCATGAGCGATGTCGCGGACATGGATGAAGTCGCGTGTCTGACCACCATCTTCGAGGATCTGCGGTGCGTCGCCGCGCTCGTACGCGCTGCGAAAGATGCTCGCCACGCCGGCGTATGGCGTGTTGCGAGGCATCCGTGGGCCGTACACGTTGTGGTACCGCAGGGCTGTCACGACACAGCCGGGATGCTCTCGTTCGTACGCCGCGCACAGGTGCTCTTGGGCGAGCTTGGTGGCCGCGTACACGTTGCGCGGATCGAGCCGATGATCCTCCGGGACGGATTCGGCGGTCAGCGCTTCGCCGCAGTCCGGGCACGGCGGCTCGAAGCGGCCAGCATCGAGATCGACGGGTCGCCGCGGACCGGGACGAACCAGGCCGTGTCGCCCACAGCGGTACCGCCCCTCGCCGTACACGACCATGCTCGATGCCAACACGAGCGGACCTTCGAAGCGTGCGTCGTGCAGCCCGCGCAGCAGGCACGCCGTGCCGAGATCGTTGCGCGACACATACTCGTCGACATCGGCGAAGTCGACACCGAGCCCGACTTTGGAGGCCTGATGGCACACCGCGTCCACCCCGCGCAGCACCGATTCCCACATCGCCGCGTCG
This sequence comes from Acidimicrobiales bacterium, assembly GCA_043756365.1. Taxonomy (GTDB): domain Bacteria; phylum Actinomycetota; class Acidimicrobiia; order Acidimicrobiales; family Ilumatobacteraceae; genus VFMC01. Next base: position 635 of record JAYURF010000234.1, on the reverse strand, counting down.
CGCACATCGGCCCACATATAGCGGGCGCGTTCATCGAGCCCCTCGGGGACACCATCGTGCGCGCCGGGATCAAGATCGTCGACCACGATCACGTCGTGGCCACCGCCGAGCAGCTCGTCGACGACGTGCGAGCCGATGAACCCCGCTCCGCCGGTCACAACCACCCTCACCGGTGCCAACTCTGCTGCCGGGTACGGCCTTGCTGTCGGGTGCACGCACCGGGTCGCCCATGCCTGACGTGATCCTGCCGGCACTCGACGAGGCAGCGGCGATCGGCTGGGTGCTCGAACGAATCCCGCGTGGGTACCGGCCGATCGTGGTCGACAACGGCTCCACCGATGCAACGGCTCTGCTGGCGAAGCAGGCCGGGGCGTTGGTGGTCCACGAGCCCGTGCGCGGTTTCGGCGCGGCGTGCTGGGCCGGTCTGCAAGCTGCGACCGACGACGTGGTGTGTTTCATGGACTGCGACGCCTCGCTCGACCCGGTTGCGTTGCCGATGTTGGTGGAACTGCTCGAACGCGGCGACGCCGACCTGGTGATCGGCGAACGAATCGCGCCGCGCGGCACCTGGCCGGCGCACGCCCGCTTTGCCAACCGCGTGTTGGCCGCCGAGGTTCGCCGGCGGACCCACATCT
>JAYURF010000233.1:0-5019 GCA_043756365.1 Acidimicrobiales bacterium | reverse complement strand
AGGACCTGGCCAACCTGGTCACGGTGCCACTTTCGGCAACCGGGCGAGTCGATCTGTTCAGCCAGTCGGCCACCCATATCGTCATCGATGTGTTCGGTTATTACACCGCTGCCGCGGCATCCACATCCGGTCGATTCATCGCCACCGATCCCACCCGGCTCCTTGACACCCGGTCGGCCAATGGCGTACCAACGACAAACATTGTGCCGAGCGGCGGAAGGATCGACGTACAGGTCACCGGCAGGCTGCCGGTTCCAGCCGCGGGTGTGTCTGCGGTGGTGCTGAACCTGACCGCGACCGAATCGGCAGGTCCGGGCTTCGTGACGGTGTGGCCGGCCGGTCAGGGGCAGCCACCGACGTCGAACCTAAACCTGGTTCGCGCCGGCCAGACGATCCCCAACCAGGTGATCGTCCCAGTTGGGCCGACGGGTCAGATCAGCCTGTTCACATCGCAGGCGACCCACCTCCTCTTCGATGTCGCCGGTTACTTCACCGATGCCACTGCGCCGCTGTCCAGCACCGGATTGTTCATCCCGATCACGCCCTCGCGGGTGCTCGATACACGCGAAGCCAACGGTGTCACAACAACGACTCCGCCGGGGGCTACAGCAACGGTCTCACCGGTGGTCGCTGGGCGGGGCGGGGTCCCATTGGTGGGTGCCTCAGCGTTGGTGGGCAACACCACTGCAACGGAGTCCGCTGCTCCGGGCTTCATCACCGTGTTCCCGAGCGGCATTGCCCGACCGAACGCCTCGTCGCTCAACATCGAGCGGATAGGCCAGACCATCGCCAACCACACCACGGTTCGTTTGAACTCCGGAGGGATCAGCCTGTACACGCAGGGCGGAACGCATCTGATCGTCGACGTGTCGGGCTTCTACACGGCGTAGCCGCTACGGCTGGGGTGCTCCGACGAGTTGGCTCAACCGGTGGGCGCTGCTGCTCACCGCGGTGCGGGCGCGGGCAAGCGTTGCGCCGGACAGGCGGAAGCTCGGGCCGATGACGCTGACGGCGGCGACCACTGCTCCGGTGGCGTCGCGAACCGGTGCCGACACGGCGGTGATGCCGGTCTCGACTGCGTCGACACGCACAGCCACCCCATCGGCGTCGACCTTCCCGGCCAACGCTCGGCCGACGGCAGTGCCACGGCGCGAGACCGTGTGGCCGAGCCAACTGACGTGGCGCACAGCATGATGACCGGCCTCCATTGCGACGTACACGGCGGTGCGAACGTCTGCCGCTTCGGCGAGATAGGCCGATTCGCCCGTTTCGGCGGCGAGCGCGTCGAGCACCGATTCGGCCAGGCGGGGCAGCGTTGCAGTGGCCGACAGCGTTCGCGAGATGCGCAGCAACTCTGGGCCGGGCACCCACCATCCATCTAGCCTCCGGCGAGCGAAGCCCGCTCCCTCCAGCGAACGCAGTTGACGCAGCGCGGTGCTCGCGCTGAGGTCGACAGCACGGGCCAGGTCGGCCAGTGCCAACCCGCCGGGATGGTCGGCAATCGCCACCACCAGGCTGAGTCCCCGGTCGGTGGCACGCGGGGTACTGGCTAACGATGTTGTGTTCACGGATCTCACTCTCGCCCGACTTCCAGCGTGCTTGCTAAGTGTTGCGCAGTATGGCAGAGTCTGCCACTAGATGAAAGCTTCCGAATCCTCGCCGGTCATACTCGCCGGGCTCGGTCTGACCGCAGCCGATGTCGTGGCGGTGGCCCGCCGCGACTCGAACGTCAGCCTCGCGGCCGAGGCCCGTAGCGCGATGGAGCACTCCGCCGCACTGATCGACGGCTTTGTCGCCTCCGACGAACCGGTGTACGGCGTCACCACCGGCTTCGGCGCGCTGGCCGGCACGGTGATCGCCGCTGATCGCACTGCCGAGCTGCAGGTCGCGCTCGTTCGCTCGCACGCGGCGGGAATGGGGACGGAAGTGGAACGCGAGGTCGTGCGAGCGATGCTGCTGCTCCGGGCGCGCAGCCTGGCGATGGCTCGCTCGGGGGCTCGGCCGGAGCTGGTCGAGCTACAGCTCGCACTGCTCAACGCGGGCATCACGCCCGTCGTTCGCGAGCACGGCTCGCTCGGTGCCAGCGGTGATCTCGCCCCGCTCAGCCATTGTGCGATGACCTTGATCGGCGAGGGCGAAGCGCGAGACGCCGACGGTAGCGCAATGTCGTCGGCCGAGGCGCTCGAACGGGCTGGGTTGCGGCCGGTGACGCTGCGAGCCAAGGAGGGGTTGGCGTTGATCAACGGCACCGACGGCATCCTTGGCATGCTCGTGCTCGCCATCGACGACCTCGACCGTCTCGCCCACACCGCCGACATCGCTGCGGCGATGACCGTCGAGGCGCTGCTCGGCACCGACCGCGCCTTCGCCGCCGATCTGCAGGCGCTTCGCCCACAGGTTGGTCAAGCCGTCAGCGCGGCAAACCTCCGCCGCCTCCTGGCTGGCTCGCCGATCGTGGCCAGCCACCGCACGGGCGATTCTCGGGTGCAGGACGCCTACTCACTGCGCTGCACGCCGCAGGTTCACGGTGCCGCACTCGACACCATCGACCACGCCCGCACCATCGCCGAACGAGAGCTCGACGCGGCGATCGACAACCCGATGATCCTGCCTGACGGGCGGGTGGAGTCGTGCGGCAACTTCCACGGGGCACCACTCGGATTCGTCTGCGACTTCCTCGCCATCGCGATCAGCGAGCTCGGCTCGATCGCCGAGCGGCGCACCGACCGCATGCTCGACGTAGCCCGCTCGCACGGGTTGCCACCGTTCCTCACCACCGACGCGGGGGTGAACTCCGGCTACATGATCAGCCACTACACCCAGGCGGCGATGGCGATGGAGAACAAGCGCCTGGCCGTCCCCGCCTCCGTCGATTCGCTGCCGACCAGCGCGATGCAGGAAGACCACGTCTCCAACGGTTGGGCTGCAGCGCGCAAGCTTCGTCGGGGGATCGACAACCTGCGCCGCATCCTTGCCGTCGAGATCATCTGCTCTGGCGCGGCGCTCGACCTACGCGCCCCACTGCAACCCGGTCCCGGCACCGGTGCCGCCCTCGCGGCGCTGCGCATCGCCGTGGCCGGGCCAAGCGCCGATCGCTGGCTCTCGCCCGACTTGCTCGCCGCCGAAGCACTGCTCGCTGACAACACGCTGCTCGCCGCAGTGAGCGATGCGATCGGCCCGTTCGAAAGGATCCGACCATGATCGGTGCCCGCCCCGTCCGAGCCCCACGCGGCACCGAACTGCGCTGTCTCGGCTGGCAGCAGGAGGCCGCCTACCGGATGCTGCACAACAACCTCGACCCCGAGGTGGCCGAACGCCCCGACGACCTCGTCGTGTACGGCGGCACCGGACGCGCCGCACGCAGCTGGGATGCCTTCGATGCCATGGCACGCACGCTCACCACCCTGAAAGCCGACGAGACGATGCTGGTGCAATCCGGCAAACCCGTGGGCGTGTTCCGCACCCACGAATGGGCACCGCGGGTGCTGCTGGCCAACTCCAACCTGGTACCCCAGTGGGGTACGTGGGACGAGTTCCGCCGGCTGGAAGCGATGGGCCTGACGATGTACGGCCAGATGACCGCCGGCTCGTGGATCTACATCGGCACGCAGGGCATCCTGCAGGGCACCTACGAATGCTTCGCTGAGATCGGCCGCAAGCGCTTCGGTGGAACGCTCGCCGGCACGATCACGCTGACCGCCGGACTTGGCGGCATGGGCGGCGCGCAACCGCTCGCGGTCACGATGAACGGAGGGGTGGCGCTGTGCATCGATGTAGACCCGACGCGCGTGCAGCGGCGGATCGAGACGCGCTACCTCGACGAAGTGGCCGGTTCGCTCGCCGACGCGATCGCCCGCTGCGAACGGGCCCGCGACGAACGCCGGGCACTCTCGGTCGGCATGGTCGGCAACGCTGCGGAGCTGTTGCCAAAGCTGCTTCAGATGGGTTTCGCCGCCGACATCGTCACCGATCAGACCAGCGCTCACGACCCCCTGAGCTACGTCCCCGCCGACCTCACCCCGGAGGCGACTGCAGAGATGGCCCGCACCGACCCGCAGGAACTGATCCGCCGTTCACGCGAGTCGATGGCCCAGCACTGCCGGGCGATGGTGGGTTTCCTCGATCGCGGAAGCGAGGTCTTCGACTACGGCAACAGCCTGCGCGCCGAGGCCCAGCTCGGCGGGTTTGAGCGGGCGTTCGACTATCCGGGCTTCCTACCCGCCTACATCCGTCCGCTCTTCTGCGAGGGTAAGGGGCCGTTCCGCTGGGTGGCGCTCAGCGGCGATCCAGCCGACATCGCGGCGACCGATCGTGCCGTCCTGGAGGAGTTTCCCGACGACGACGATCTGCACCGATGGATCGCGATGGCGGGGGAGCGGGTGGCGTTCCAAGGACTACCAGCGCGCATCTGCTGGCTCGGCTACGGCGAACGGCACCGGCTCGGGTTGCGTTTCAACGAGATGGTCCGCTCCGGCGAGCTCCGCGCCCCGATCGTGATCGGGCGCGACCACCTCGACTCCGGTTCGGTCGCCTCGCCGTATCGCGAGACCGAGGCGATGGCCGATGGTTCCGACGCGATCGCCGACTGGCCGCTGCTCAACGCGCTCGTCAACACCGCCAGCGGGGCCACGTGGGTGAGCATCCACCACGGCGGCGGGGTGGGCATCGGCCGCTCCATCCATGCCGGCATGGTGTGCGTCGCCGACGGCACCGCCCTCGCGGATGAGAAGCTGGAGCGTGTGCTCACCAACGATCCGGGGATGGGCGTGATTCGCCACGCTGACGCCGGTTACGACCGCGCCATCGACGTCGCCGCCGAACGCGGAGTGCGCATCCCGATGAGCGAACCTGCGAACGTCGAATGACCGCCCGCGTCGAGGGTGACTTCTGGCGCGATGGCGCAGTGTGCGTGCGCGGTGCGTTCTCCGCCGAGCAGATCGCGCTCGCCGGGCGGGCGATCGACGCAAACCTTGCCGCACTGTCGCCGCACGCGAAGCGAGCGAGCAGCGACGGCGACGG
>JAYURF010000232.1:0-1859 GCA_043756365.1 Acidimicrobiales bacterium | reverse complement strand
GCAGCGGATCATCCGCCGTCTCCGGCGGTGGATCGACGCCCCATGGCCGGCGGACCGGATCGTCCGCTGGGTCGTGACAGTGCTGCTCGTCGGCGGCTCGACGTGGGCCGCGCTGCAGGCGGTGCACCCGGGGCTGGTGCTCTCCAACAACACCCCGACGGGTGGCGATATGGGATCGCACGTGATGGGGCCGGCGTTCTTGCGCGACCACTTGCTGTCCAACTTCCAGCTGAGCGGGTGGAGCAACTACTGGTACGCCGGGCTGCCGATGTACCGGTTCTACATGGTCGTGCCGGCATTGATGATCGTGGCGCTCAACGTGGTGCTGCCCTACGGCATCGCGTTCAAGATCGTGGCCGTTTCCGGCATCGTCACGTTGCCGTTGTGCTGCTGGGCGTTCGGCCGCCTGGCCCGCTTCCGCTACCCGATGCCCGAGCTGTTCGCGTTGGCCGGGATGCTGTTCCTGTTCGACGAGAGCTTCTCGATCTACGGCGGCAACGTCAAGAGCACGATGGCCGGGGAGTTCTCGTTCTCCATCGCCCTGTCACTCGCTGTGCTCGGCCTCGGCCTGTTCGCCCGCGGGCTGGAGACGGGCAAGTACCGCAACTGGGCGGCGATCGTGCTCGCGCTTGCGTGCCTGTCGCACGGCATCGTGCTGATCTTCGTCGCGCTCGGGGCGCTGTTGCTGTGGATCATCTGGATGGACCGCACCCGCTTCATCTACGGCATCACCACCGGTTTCACCGCGTTCTTGCTCGCCGCGTTCTGGGTGGTGCCGTTCCTGTTCGACCACGCCTTCATGACCGACATGAAGTACGGCTCCCGGCCGTCGGGGGCGCAGGATTCGTTCTGGGACATGTTCTTCCCGCTGACCAACTTCTTCGACGTGTTCATCACCGCGTTCGCGATCTTCGGTTTCATTGCCTGCCTCGCCCGGCGCCACCTCAACGGTGCGTGGATGGGGATCACCGCACTGGCATTCGTCGCTGGCGTGTATCTCACCCGTGACAGCCTGCCGGTGATCGGGTTGTTGTGGAACCCGCGGCTGTTGCCGTTCATGTACCTGCTGCGTTACCTGTTGATGATGGTCGGCCTGGTCGAGGTGGTCCACGTGATCGCGCAGGCAGCCACTGGTTCGCGGCGGCTGAGCGCGCAGCGGTCCATGCGGCTCGGCACCGTGGTGGCGGCGCTCGTCGGGGTGTCGGTGCTGTTGATCGAGTTGATGTTCTTCCGCGTGATGCCCGGCGCTGAAATGCAAACCCACAACGGGAAAAGCGTGTACCAGGTGGGCCCGATCTCGCTCACGGCCAACTCGAAAGATGCACTCAGCGATGCGTGGTCGCGCTACAATTTCACCGGCTACGAAGACAAGCCTGCCTACGGTGAGTACCGCTCGCTCGTCACCACCATGGCCGACCTCGGCGCCGACCCCGCACACGGCTGCGGCCGGGCGATGTGGGAAAACAACGAAGAGAACGGCAAGTACGGCACGACGATGGCGCTGATGCTGCTGCCGCACTGGACCGATGGCTGCATCACCAGCATGGAGGGCCTGTTCTTCGAGGCGTCGGGGACAACCCCGTATCACTTCGTGACCGCTGCGGCGATGAGCGCAGACAGCTCTAACCCGGTGCGCGAGCTGCGGTACGACGACGCAGACGCAGCCAAGGGCGTGCCGTACCTGCAAAGCCTCGGGGTGAAGTACGTGATGGTGTTCACCGAGGTGGCCCGTACTGAAGCCGAATCCCAACCGGACCTCACCCTCGTCGGCGAAGTGGGACCATGGGACATCTACCGAGTCGCCGGCAGCGATCTCGTCGTGCCGCTCGAGGTGCAGCCGGTCGTCGTCGGTGAGCGCA
>JAYURF010000231.1:0-5042 GCA_043756365.1 Acidimicrobiales bacterium | reverse complement strand
TGGGTCGATTGACGACCATGCCGATCGGGCGCGGGACCTCATCGGCGGTGGGGATGAGGTCGAGCCGCTGGGCGATCCGCGAGAGCATCAGCGTGAGTTCCATCTGGGCGAGCGCGAACCCGATGCACATGTGCGGGCCGCGCCCGAACGGCACCCAGGCCTGGTCGGTGATCGCCTTCTGTTCCGGGGTCATGTCGGCAAAGCGGTCCGGATCGAAACGCAGCGGATCGGCCCACGCGTGCGGGTCGCGCCCTGCGAGGTGCGGCGACCAGACGACCAACGTGCCCTTGCGGACGCGGTACCCGCCCAGGCGAAGATCAGTTGCGGCCACACGCGCTGCAATGACTCCCGCCGGGTGAAGGCGCAGCGATTCACGCACCACCCGCTGGGCGTACTCGAGCCGTGCGAGCGTTGTGTGGTCCCACTTTCCCGTGGTCGTCTCTGCCGTCATGGCCTCTCCCGTCGTCGCATCGGGCGGTCCGAGCACGGCGTCGGCCTCTGCCCGCAATCGCGGCCACACCTCCGGCGCGAGTGCAGCGCACCACAGCAGCCAGGCGAGGGTTGCAGCGGTCGTGTCGTATCCGGCACCAATCAGCGTGACGACCTGATCACGGATCTCGGCATCCGACAGGGCACCGTCGAGCACGATAGCTTCGAGCACGTCGAGCGGATCCCCGGTCGGCTGTGAGCGACGATCGGCGATCTCCGCGTCGATGATCCGGTGGATCTTGCGTCGATGGGCGCGCACGCGCGACCTGGCACTGAAGGGGAACGGATGCGGCAACTGCTTGACAGCAGCTGCTTCGATGAAATCCTGCGACGGTTGGAACAGGCGGCCGAGCTCGTCTGCACGCGCGGCCAACCGTTCGCCGAAAAACGCGTGCACCGTCACACCCAGGATCAGGTTCCGGCCGACCGGGTACATGTCGATCTCCTCGCCATCGACAACCAAGCCTTGCACGGCTCCATCGATCGCCCGATCGGTCCGCTCGACGATCATCGGGATCCAGCCGTTCAAACGCGGGCGGGAGAACGCCTTCTGCACCGAACCACGTCGGCGGTGATGATCGGCGCCGTCAGACACGATCATCGACGCCTTGCCGACGACGAACCGCACCCCGACGACGTTGAACCGGTGACCCCACCGGAACGAATCCGCTCCCATCGCGAACATCTCCCGCAACAACTCCGGGTCACCGACTACAGCGAGGCGGACCGGGCCCGCCCCGAGGCCGCTGATCGGTCCGTACGCGGCGCGTAGCTCGTCGAGTGCCGCCGACGGATCGCGGAAGATGTGCCGCATCAGGCGAAGGTTCTCCATACCGAGCGGTCCCGGGAGGGGCGTGAGGTCCGCAGCTAGGTCCGCCGAGTCGAGGGTCATGACAGGATCATTGCCCAGACTGACAACCAAGTCATCCGTCAGATGACGGATTCGCAGGTCGCGTCGCAGTCGTACGATCGGGTGATGATCTCACCGGGCGCCGATGGGGGAATCACCACGATCGTCTTCGCCGACGTCGAGGGTTCGACGGCGCTCGTCGATCGTCTGGGCGACGATGCGGGCACGACGGCGGTGCTGCAGCAACTCAGCCGTGTCCGCGAGCGCCTCGACTCGTACGCCGGACGCGAGATGAAATCGCTCGGCGACGGGTTGATGCTGACGTTTTCCTCGCCGCGCCAAGCAGTGAGCTTCGCGTTGGCGACACAGCGGGCGCTCGCTGGAACGGCTCCCCGCGTGCGATTCGGGATCAACACCGGCGAGGTCATCGATCTGCAGACCGATCCGATCGGGGGCGCTGTCAACGCTGCGGCCCGCATCGCTGGTCGCGCCGAAGGTGGCGAAGTGCTCGTCTCCGATGTCGTCCGTCAACTCGTCGGCCTCTCCCCGGCGATCACGTTCGCCGACAGGGGGCGCCTGCGTCTCAAAGGATTCACTGAACGCTGGCATCTCTGGGCTGCGCAGGACAGCGCAATCGGCGGCAGTGGCCGAGGTACGGTCGGGCGAGTTGGCGAGCTGCACGAACTGCGTGAACTGATCGCGTGTACGGTTGCCGGAACCGGACGATCCGTCATGATCGAGGGTGAGGCCGGAATCGGCAAGACCCATCTGGTTCGGGACGTCGTCGACATGGCCCGCGCCGCTGGCATCACCGTGATCGAAGTGGTTGCGGATGAAGTACTCCGCCGTCCAGGTGCACTCGCGCACGGACTGCTCGACGACACACGGGTCGCCGCCGCACCGCGTGGCCGGCTTCGTGACTTGCTCCACCGGGCCACGCACGCAGGTGACCCTGAAGATCTGAGCTATGCCGTGATGGAGGCCAGCGTCGACGCGGTTGAATCGCTGACACGGGAGTCGGCCGCGCTGGTCATCATCGAGGACGCCCACTGGTCCGATGACCTCTCGCTGACGGTGCTGCGTTCGCTGGTTCGACGAGCAGCGGTTTCTCGATTCAGTGTGATCGTGTCGATGCGGCCGACGCCGCGCTCGCCGCTACTCGATCGACTCATCGATCTTGCCGTCGACAGCGGCGGCCGCAACCTGCGACTCGACGCGCTCGACGACATCGACGTCCATGCGTTGTCCTCGGCGATCACCGGTGCCGCCCCTGGCCAAGGGCTTCGCGAGTGGCTTCGCTCGACGTCCGGTAACCCGCTGTTCGTCACCGAGTTGCTCCGATCACTGGACGACGAGGGCCGCCTGCGAATCACCGACGGCATCGCGAACGTGGCCGAGACGGCGATGCCGAGCGGGTTGAATGAGACCCTCGTTCGCCGCCTGTCGTGGCTCCCCGCGGAGACACGTGAGGTGCTCCGGCTGGCGAGTTTGCTCGGCACGACGTTCACGTTGGCCGATCTGGCCACGGTCGCCAGTCGGCCGCTGCTGGATGTCGCTGCGTGGCTCAGGGAGGCATCGCTCGCCGGTCTGATCATCGGCGATGGCGATCGTCTCAGGTTTCGACACGACCTGATCCGCGACGCGGTCTACGGTCACATGCTGCCAGCCGAACGCCGTGATTTGCACCGCGCCGCTGGCGTGGCCCTCGCCGGGATGGGCTCGCCGACGCACCAAGTCGCCCGCCAGTTCGCCCGCGGCGCGATGCCCGGGGACCTCGAAGCTGTCGGCTGGCTTGTTCGTGCCGGCGACGAGACCGCCTCGATCGCACCGAGCGTGGCGCTGGCGCTCTACGAAGAAGCACTCACACTCGCACCCGATCTCTGGCCCGACCGTGGCGCAGTGCAAGCCCGCATGATCGAACCGTTGGCATGGTGCGGCCAGTTCCAGCCGGCTGAAGCGCTGGCCACGACCGTACTCGCCACCTCCCCTGATGTCGAGGTCGAGTTCGCCGCCCTCCGCGGCCTCGCCGCGGTGTACGGCAACCGCGGCGACATCGCCAGCTCGATCGTTGCGATGCAACGAGCCGTGGCGGTGCCCACCGCGCAGTCGCAGGAGACGGCCAGAATCGGGTGCTTCACTGCGCAACTCCAGGTACTGACAGGACTGATCACGGCCGATGAAGCTCGGCTCGTTGGCACCGCGACGCTCGAGCGTGCGGTCGCCACCGCGGATCTCACCACCCAATGCGTCGCCCACCAGGTGCTCGGGTGCATCGATTTGGTCACGGGTTTCGGAGCCGACGCTCGTCGACATCTGCATGAGGCCATCTCGATGTACGAATCGGGCCGAGTTCTGCCGACGCCATACCTGATCCCGGACACGTTCTACGGCGTAGCGCTGCTCGAACTCGACGACGTCGAAGCTGCGCTCCAAGCTGCCGCCCGGGCGCGTACCCGGTACGAGCAGCGCAGCACCCTGTCGCAGCTCCCGATGGCGTACATGATCATCGCCGGGACCCACTATTCGACCGGTAGTTTCGATGACGCTTTTGCTGAGATCGAGGCAGGTGCCGCCGTCGTTGAGGACACCGGGAACCTCAACTTCGTTCTCTACTCGGATTCGATCCTCGCTCGGATCTCGCTTCGCCGCGGCGATCTCGCCAGTGCGCAGGTCCACCTCGCCAACGGCACAGCGCGCCTCGCCACTGGATCGCTATTCGGGGCCGGTTGGCTGTTCGACTCCCAGACTCAGTACCTCGCAGCCATCGGCGACCTCGACGCGGCCCTCGCAATTGGTGAGATGACCTGGTCGCAGACCGCGTTCCTGCGCCACTTCTACGGGCACCGCGAACGCGGTGTCTTCCTCACCCGGCTGGCCCACGAACACGGACGAGATGACCTCGCTGAGGAGGCGACTGCGAGCCTCGAGGAAGGGACCCGGCGCACCCCGGCGCTCAGCGCACGAGCGGCGGCACTGCAGTGCCGCGGCATCGTCAACTCCGACGCAACGATGCTCCTCGACGCTGTCGCGTGCTTCCGGCAAACTCCACTGCAACCGGCCCTCGCGATCTGCTGTGAGGACGCCGCCAACGTTCTCGCCACGCACGAACGCCGTGGCGAGGCGGTGTCGTTGCTGTCTGAGGCTGCCGCTATCCACGCCCTCACCGGAGCGGTCGGCGAGGCGCGACGGATCGACACGACGCTGCGCACGCTGGGAGTGAGACCAAAGCGTCCACGAGCTGGCCGGCCGACGTTCGGGTGGGAATCACTCACCCCGATGGAGATCTCTGTCAGCGGGCTCGTCGCCGAGGGCCTCACCAACCCCGACATCGGCAACCGCCTGCACGTGTCTCGCCGCACAGTCGAAACCCATCTTGCGCACGTCTTTCGCAAGCTCTCCTACGCCAGCCGATCACAACTGGCCGCCGAATTCACCCGACAATCCGCCACGACCTGACCCCCCATCAAAAGTCGAGCCCGTGTCACCCGGTTTCGGCTGGTAAGCGTCTGTTAGGTCACAACTCAACGAAAGATCAGCACATGGACACGTCACGAGTTGAACGGGGTGCACTCGGCCTCATCGCAATCTTCATGCTGCCGGCTGGGCTCCAGGCCGCGTTCGCTCCGAAGTCGTTCTTCACCGACTTCCCGCTCGGGCGAGGTTGGATCACGGCCGAGGGCGACGTGTACAACGAGCATCTGGT
>JAYURF010000230.1:0-5043 GCA_043756365.1 Acidimicrobiales bacterium | reverse complement strand
CCATGATCTGCTACGACAAGCGGCTCGCCGAAGCCGCGGCGGGCGCAGGAATTGATGTGCACTCTCCACGATGACCTGCGTTGTGAAGGCAACGAGTGGTTCGGCAACGAGTGGTTCGGCAACGACAGCGGACCCAACCCGGGGTCGACGAAATGGTGGACGTTGACGCGTTCGGGCCCACCGCCGGCTGCCACTCGACGCCACCGTTGGCGTAGTCGCCGACAGTTTTCCTCTTGGGGGCAAGACTGATCACCGGATCACCCGATGCGACGAACTGTTCGGCGCGTCCACGCAGATTACGGACTGGCCATCGCGATCCGATGTTGGCGACAGCAGCACCCGTTAGGTCAACACCCGACGGTGCCGCACACCTCGCATTCAACGGAGTCGACGAGTTCGTAAACCCGCGCACCAACCGGTTCCGACCGTTATACGCAAAGCATTCCGTGCGCGACACACGCGCTCGCCGTCGCGCTGATAGTAGGCACGAGGCACCGCTCAACAGCGCCCAAGCCTGTTGCTCTCTGGTCATTCCGCAGCTGCCAAAGCCGTTACGAGACCGCTGGCCAACGCATCCCGGCCCTCGACGAAGACCGCCTCCTCTTCCTTGAACTCGAAGCCCCTGCGGCCCCCGCAGTTCCTCATCGGCGTGAGCTTGATCCGCTCACCATCCGAGGAGATGTCGACGGAAACGGCACCCCCCATGAAGGCCCCAAACGACTTCACCCCGGCAAGGCCGGGGAGCCGAGAGCCCAGCTCGCTGCGTCGAGGAGCACGAACCTCGGTATGGGATGCCGCGAGTGCCTGCTGTATGCAGAGGGACAGCCGTGCCAGTTCAACCCCATCCTCAACGAAGATCGGTTCAGACTCGAACCAGAACCCGTCGATCGATCGGTTCATGGCCGTGATGTAGCACTTGCCCTTCCGAACGTAGAGTGACGCAGCTGCGGAACTCATGGCACCGGCACCAACCGGAAGGACACACCGTTCGAAGCGCCGTACTGAACGACCTTGGTCAGCGCAGTTTGCTGAGCCGATGACGCCACTCCAGGCTGAATGGCTACAACTAGCTCCCGGGACGTCGTCGCTTCGGGCACAATGCGGACCCCATCGAACACCGCTCCGGCCAACCCGCCGACGCTGTCGACGTAGCCCTTCAGCCGTCTCGTCAGACTCCCGGCGCTCTGATAGCTCGACGCTGTCAAGTCGATCGACTTTATACTCGTGGCCGTGCCATTCGCGAACGAGTCGATCGTCGGAAAGCTTTGCGACAGATTCCCTCCTAACGCCTCCTCGATTGCGAACCCCTGAGGGCTCGGCCCAAGCGACCACGGCGACGCCGTGTTTGTGGCACTCCTGACAGCGAGGAGGCTCAAATGCCTACCAGGGCCCTCCGCTCCGAGCGAGGCAGAACCGTCCTGCGGGCCGATCACCAGCGGCAGCATGGCACCAACGAAGTCGTCGACGTTCGCGTAAACGAGCGCCTCGACAGCAGCGTCCACGCCGCAGCAGGTGTCGTATCCCATGCCCGGTGTGGTCAGGGGGTGGGGACGAGTTCGAAGGCGTCGCAGTGGGCCGGTCGGATGATGCTGAAGTGGGCGCGGTCCAAGGTGGCAACGCGGGTCGCTCCAAGGCGTTCCGCGATGGCGATCAGGCTGGCGTCGGTGCCGCCGAGTGGCAGATCGGCGTAGCGTTCGACGAGTTCGCGGATGCGTTGCCAGTCCTGTCCGGTGAGCGGCTCGACGGTCAGGGTGCCGTTGATGATCGCGTCGTAGAACGCCGGCTCGGTGTGTCCGCCGAGTTCTCGTGTCAGCAGGTAGACCGCTTCAGCAACGACCATCGCGGTGGTGACCAGCGGACCGGTCGCTGTCTCCAACAGCTCCGCGCAGGCGGTGTGGTGTCGGTCGGTTCGATCAGCGGCAGCGACCAGTGGACCGGTGTCAACGATCAGCACAACGGTTCAGTCGCGGCCGAAACCGTCAGCGAGTAGCTCGTCAATCTGGTGGCTGATGCCCTGTTTGCTTGCCCCGATCCCGACGAAACCGAGATGCCGACGCCGTGGTGCCGCCTCGATCGCTGGGGCGTAGTCGCTGAGCACTTCGGCGGCTAGTTCCTCGACAGTGACCCCGCGTGCTGCTGCGGCTGCTTCCAGACGGCGGGCCACCTCGTCAGGAACGTTCACGGTCATCGACATGATCAAAGCCTACGCGTTCCCGGTCGAGCACCACCACGGAACGTAGGTGCCGTGTTTGTGGCAACGCTTCGCGCGTCGGGGGTCGTAGCCGTGCCTCGGCGACCTGCCGGACCGAAGGCAGACCACAGCCGTGACTCGACGTGTCGGGTTTTGCTCGCTGCGGCCGCCTCGATCTGATGTGTCTCGGCGCGAACCGATGCAAGGTCGTCATAGCTGTATGGCGGCGCCCTGACCGGCGTCGTACCGGCGGAGAGCAGTGTTGCAAACGCAACCGCGAGCAAGACCAGCACGCGCGACGTCCACCACAGACGTCGCTGCGGCTTGGCGCTCACGTCGCCTGCCCACGCCGCAGACAATGCACGCCGCTCCCGCGAATCGGCCGTGTGCGGCACGCCCTCCTCGGCGACCTCGTTCGCGAGAACGCCAACGCAAGAAGGGATGGGCACGTCGTAGGTGAAGGTCGCTGCGCTGACGGTCGTCGTACCCGCCCCAACTGAGCCGAGGACCAGCGCAATAATCAGGGCCAGGGCGTGTCGCAGGCGAGGACCCCGTCGACGCGAGCATGCCCAAGTGCGCTCGTGGCCGCCAGTCGGCTCAGGCACGAAACTCCACTACCCCAGCCTCGAACGTCTCGAGGTGAGACGCCGACCCACCGAAGTCGTCCCAATCCAGTGTGCCGTGGGCATCGCCGTCGCATCAGCAGCCGTCGCCAGACTCCCGTCGAGGTTGTACGTGTACGACACCAACCCGCGATCCGGATCGGTCATCGTGGTCTGACGGCCGAGGTTGTCGGTCACATAGGTCGGCCGGTTCCCCCTCGGATATCTAACCGCAGCAAGGTTTCCGTTCAAGTCGTAGGCGTAGGTGGTGGTTCGCTCGTTGGCCCATGTGGTGTTCCACTCATCGGTTGCGATCACCTGCCCGGTCGCGTTTGCCCGCGACCGCGTCGGTGCCCCGACCGACGGATACACCGTCGTCCAATGCCCGTCATAGGCGGTCAGCGACCGGATCGGCACCCCGAACGCCGCAGCCTGCGCGCCATAGGTGAACAGCCCGGTCTCGGTGACGCGCCCCAGGTTGTCGTATCTCGTGCGGGTTTCTGACGGGTAGCTCTTGGCCCTCAGGACATCGTTCCGGTTTTGTGGAGGTGGTTGGTCCGTCGGGACATCGTTCCGCTGTTGGAGGTGGGTTGCCGTCAGGACATCGTTCCGGTTAGCGCAGGGTGCGGGAGAGGTTGAAGTCGCTTTGGTGGATGATTTCGCCGTCGAGTGTGATCACGGTGAGGTGGCGGGTGCGGACTCTGATGATCGCGGTGACGTATTGGTGGGTGTGGTTCTCGGGCAGGGTGATCCGTTTGCCGAACAGGTCGAGTTGGCGGTTCGAGCGGATGAAACGGATGACCTCGATTCGGCCTTTGGCGGGCAGTGTGGTTGGCGGAACGAAGTCGGCTGGTAGCGGGTGGTGGAGGCGGTCTTGCCACATCTGGTTGGGGCTTGCCCCGTTGTGGGCTGAGTAGCGGTGATGGGTGTTGTGGAACTCGATGAACGCTGTGTTCTCGCGGCGTAGGTGCTCGATGTCGGTGAAGGTTTCGGTCCGGAAGAACGATTTGTCCCAGACGTCGTTGAAGTGTTCGACGACACCGTTCCGCCATGGTTCACGCAGCGGGATGAACCGTGGTGTGACGCCGAGATCCAGGCAGGTGGCCACGATCGGACCGAAGTGTTGCCAGGCCGGTTGGATCCCGCCGCGGAAGTTGGCGTGGTTGTCGAACTGGGCGACGGTGGGGACCCCGACCCGAGTCCAGATCCCGGCAAGGGCTTGGGCCAACAGGGTTGGGCGGAGTTCGGCGATGATCTGGTTGCCGACCAGATGTGACCCAACATCGATCAGGTTCAGGGCGTGGAACTGTGCGGCCCCGAACAGGTGCCGGGGACCGATCATGTCGATCTGATGGGTGGTGCCCGGCTCGACGGCGATTGGTCGCGGGTACGGCACGTTCTTGGAGATGTAGCCGGCTTTACGCCGGCGCGGTTGCATCACACCAGCGCGTGCGAGGACACGTTCGATGGTTCGTGCTGGCGGGATGTCGACGACGCCGAGCCGACGCAGTTCCCACTGGATCGCGAGCGCCCCGTACTGGGCGCGAGGGTTCGCGACCAACCGGGCTCGTGCGTCCAGGATCTGATCTGTCAGGTCGTCCGGAGTTCGTGTCGGAGAGTGATGCGGTGCCGTTGAACGGCTCGTATGCCAGGTGTCGCTGAGCCCTTCCTCGGCGTGACGGGCTGACCATTTTCGTACCCACCGGGTTGTGCGCCCCAATGATTTGGCGATAGCGGTTGGGCTATCACCAGCCAACCTGCGACGTACCGCTTCTCGACGTAGTTCTTCTTCGGACACGACGCTCTCCTTGTTCGATCAACATGACCGAACGAGCAAACCGCGGAACGATGTCCTGACGGCAACCCACCTCCACCAGCGGAACGATCAACTGACGGTTCCAGCGGAACGATCTCCTGGCGGTTGTCAGGTAGCTTCCCGACGCGATCGGGCCCTGATGAACCATCCCGCTCCCCGCCGTGCCGATCACGTGGGCACCGCTCACCTGCTTGACCGGCATCCCGCGCCCGTCGTACTCGGTGAGCGATACCACCCGGCCACCGTTCGGGCCGGGTAGGTCACCTTGTCGGAGCCATCGGTGGCAGGCACCAACAGCGAGCCGTTGTTCCTGTCACGCACCGAACGGGCCAGGCCTCGCCCAGGGTCGATATCGCGGGTCACGGTGTGCCCGGTCCCGTCGCGCTCGCCGGTCCCGAGCCCGGCCGCGTCGTAGTACAGCGCGGTCGTGTCAG
>JAYURF010000229.1:0-1868 GCA_043756365.1 Acidimicrobiales bacterium | reverse complement strand
AGGTCTACGACATGTTCGGGATCACCTTCACCGATCACCCCGACCTCAGCCGGATCCTGATGCCGGAGGACTGGGACGGGTATCCGCTGCGCAAGGATTACGAGATCGGCCGCATCCCCGTGCAGTTCAAAGCGGCGAGCTCGTGAGCATCGTTGAGACGATCCGCGACGGCAACGAGCCCGAGCAGGGGCTCAAGCCGCGGAGCGAGCTGACCGCGCGCGAGCTGTTGCGCGAGGTCGGTGCGGTGCTGCGGATGAGCGAGGCCGACGTCGCCAAACTCGGCCAGCTCCCTGTCGATCCATCCGAGGATCAGACGATGGTGATCAACATGGGCCCGCAGCACCCGAGCACCCACGGTGTGCTGCGGTTGATGCTCGAGCTGCAGGGCGAAACCGTGCTGCGGTGCAAGCCGATCATCGGTTACCTGCACACCGGCATGGAAAAGACGGGGGAAGCGCTCACCTACATGCAGGGTGGCACCAACGTCACCCGGATGGACTATGTCAGCCCGCTCAACAACGAGTTGGTGTTCTCGATGGCCGTCGAGCGGCTGCTCGGCATCACCGACGACATCCCCGAACGGGCGGTGTGGATGCGGATGCTGCTCAGCGAGCTCAACCGGATGAGCAGCCACCTGCTGTTCTTGGCCACCAACGGCATGGACCTCGGCGCAGTCTCGATGATGATCTACGGCTGGCGCGAGCGCGAAGAGGTGCTGCGTTTCTTCCAGAAGGTCACCGGCTTGCGGATGAACCACAACTTCATCCGCCCCGGAGGGGTTGCCGCCGATCTGCCGGCCGGTTGGCGTGACGATGTCTTGGGGCTGTGCGACACGATCGAACCGCGCCTGGTCGAGTACGACACGCTGATGACCGGGCAACCGATCTGGCGTGAACGTCTCCAAGGTGTCGGTGTGATCACCGCACAGGAGGCGATTGCGCTCGGGGCGACTGGGCCCATCCTGCGCGGCACCGGCGTACCGTGGGACCTTCGTCGCGACCAGCCCTACCTGCGCTACCGCGAACTCGACTTCGACGTGATCGTCGGGTCGTACGGGGACGCCTTCGACCGGTATGCGATCCGCCTCAATGAGGTGCGCGAGAGCATGAAGCTGGTCCGCCAGATCCTCGACCGGATCCCCGGTGGCGACTACCGCCTGCAGAACAAGAAGGTCACCCCGCCGCCGCGGGCGCGCATCGACGAATCGATGGAGGCGCTCATCCACCACTTCAAGATCTTCACGGAAGGCTTCAAGGTGCCCGAGGGTGAGGTCTACGAAGCGATCGAGAGCCCGCGCGGCGAGATCGGTTGTTACATCGCCAGCGACGGTTCGCCGACGCCGTACCGAATGCACGTCCGGGCACCATCGTTTGTGAACATCCAATGCCTCCCGCACATGATGCGCGGAGGCCTCGTGGCCGACGCCGTAGCCGTGATCTCCAGCGTCGATCCGGTGCTCGGAGAGGTCGACAGGTAACCATGTCCCGGTTGAACGAAGGCAACGTGCGCCTCGCGCGCGAGATCATTGCGCGCTACCCGCGGGCGCGATCAGCAACGATTCCGTTGCTGCATCTGGCCCAGGAACAACAGGGCTACATCACCAACGACGCGATTCGTCACATCGGCGAACTCGTCGGTGCCACATCGGCCGAGGTGCTCGGCACCTGCACGTTCTACGAGATGTTCAAGATGGAGCCGGTCGGCAAGTACCTCGTCAACATTTGCGGCACCATGTCGTGTGCGCTCATGGGTGCCGACGAGCTGATGCACCGCGCCGAACACAAGCTCGGCATCAAACCCGGTGGCACCACAGCGGATGGTTTGTTCACCCTCGAACATGCCGAGTGCCAAGCGGCATGTACCGAGGC
>JAYURF010000228.1:0-1869 GCA_043756365.1 Acidimicrobiales bacterium | reverse complement strand
GGGTGATCGACTTCTTCACCGCCAAGCTCCGCCCGGGAACCGCGACCGGCTGACGGGCTGACGTGGGCGGTGACGGGCGGTGAACGATTCCGTATTCGGGCGTGACCAGGAACTGGCCGCCATCACACGGTTCCTCGGTGCCGTCGAGGCGCGGCCGCGGGTGTGCATCCTGGAAGGCGGTCCGGGGATCGGCAAGACGACGGTGTGGAGGGCGGCCGTCGCACGTGCTGCAGATCTTCCGCTGACGATCCTCCAATGTCGCCCGGTCGAAAGTGAGAGCAAGCTTGCGTTCGCATCGTTGAGCGACCTCCTGGAACCGGTTGGTGATCCGGTGCTGGCGGCTCTCCCCGAGCCGCAGCGTGTCGCGCTGGAAGTGGCGTTGCTGCGACGATCCCCGACGGGAGCATCCCCGGATCATCGAGCTATTGGGGCGGCGTTGGGGTCCGTCGTGCGTCGCTTGGCTGACGAGCGCCCGCTGCTGATCGCCATCGACGACGCCCAGTGGCTGGATTCGTCGTCGGCCGCCACCCTGGCGTTCATGCTCCGACGCTTGCGCGACGAGCCGGTCAGCCTGCTCGTCGCGGCGCGAACAGAGACGCACGCAACGTGGGACCGGCTCGACGTCGAGCGGTCAATGCCAGACCGCGTGGAGCGGATCCCTGTTGGCCCGATCGGCTTGAACGAACTTCACCACGTGATCAGCGCCCGCCTCGGGCGGGTTCTCTCCCGCCCGACGCTGCACCAGGTCATGGAAGCATCGGCCGGCAATCCGCTGTTCGCCATCGAGCTTGTGCGAACGATGATCGACGACGGCCGCGAGCCTGGACACGGCGAGCCGTTGCCAGTTCCGCGCACACTCGCGGCCCTGTTGTCGCAACGAGTGATGGCGCTGCCTGATCGGACGCGAGCAGCGTTGCTGGTGGCGGCGTCGATGCCGGCTCCGACAACGGAAGCAGTTGCGGGCGTCGTCGGTGAGGATGCCCACGCCGGGTTGATGATTGCCCGCCAGGCCGGTGTCGTCGACGTCGACGTCGACCGCATCATCTTCACCCATCCGCTGCTTGCTTCCACGATCGCCGAGCTTGCTCCGGCTGCGGAGCGCCGACGGCTCCACCTTCGACTCGCTGAACTGGCGGCGGGCCCCGAGGAGCGAGCGCACCATCTCGCCCTGGGTGCGGTCGTGCCCGATGAGGAAGTCGCGTTGGCGATCGAGCACGGCGCAGTCGCCGCACGTGCCAGAGGTGGGCAGCACGCAGCGGCGGTCCTGTTCGACCACGCGCAGTCCCTCACACCCGTCGGCCACGTTGTTGCGATGGGTTCGCGTGCACTTCAAGCCGCGGCGGCGCACGTCGTTGCCGGTGATCGAGGCCAGGCCCGCATCGGGCTCGAGGGCGTGCTGGCCGGTCAACTACCGCGTCCGGTCCGCGCCGAGGCGCTTCGTCTGCTGGCCGAGATCTTCAATCACGACGAGAACCTGGCCGGCGCCGAGGAGCTACTGCGAGACGCGTTGAAGTACGTCGATCACGTGGATGCGGCGGCGCGCGTGGAGCTCGATCTGCTGTACATCGCGATGCTCAGCGGTGACTACCCGTCGGCCGCCGAGTTTGGGCGCAAGGCTGTCGCCCATCTCGAGGAGTCGACGGACAAATCGTTGCTGTCCGAGGCCCTGGCGTACCGAACCCTCGCCACCTTTTTGTGCGGAGCGGGCGTCGACCGCCAGGCGCTGGACCGCTCCCTGGCACTGGAGGATCGGCGTCGGGTCAACATGATGGGTCTGCCACCGCGAGCCGTTGCTGCGCTCGTGTTGCTGTTCGAGGGGCGACACACCGGGGCACGTGACATCCTCGGCGAGGTGCGGGTCGCGTTAGG
>JAYURF010000227.1:0-1870 GCA_043756365.1 Acidimicrobiales bacterium | reverse complement strand
TCACCGCCTGGTAACGCGCCCCGGAACCGGGCCGGTACTCGGCCACCTTGTCGATCACCAGATCGGTCTCGCCGGAACTGAACACGCACACCCGACCCCCGGCCCCAACACGCACGTTCACCAGGTTCGGTCGCGTTGCGCCCGTCACGGGGTTCAGGTTCGACACCGTCGGGCGCGCAGTACCGCACGGCCAGACGGTGACGAACCCAGCCATCGCCGGGTCGACCGCCGTCACCGTCAGCGCCACGGCAGTCGCCGACGAGGCCGTGACCGCTGCGGGAAAAACCGCCACGGACATCTCGCCGCCGACACCCAAACGGGTCACCCCACCAAGCCCGGAACGCGTATCGACCAGTCGCTCAGCAGTCGACACCAACCCGGTGGATGAGCCAGTCGTCAACCAGCCGTTGAGATCGACGATCAGGTCGGTGCCGCGCAGGGTGGTGAAACAGATCCGCCCATCGCCAATTGGCACGATTGCCGCATTGGTGACCACGAGTCCGGGCATTGGGTTGAGGTTCGACGTGGCCGGCTCCGCCGCAGAGCACGGATATGCCCGGACGAAACCCGCTGCCTCACTGCGGTCGGTGGTGAGGTTCAGCGCAACCGACGTGGCCCCCGGCGGAGCAACCCCGCGCAGGTCGAGTTCGCCGCGCCCCCCGGCCGGCATCGATGCGAACGCCTGCCCGGACACCCGCGTGTCCAACAAGCGAACCGGATCGACAGCGACGAAGCCCGACGACATCCCGGCCGGGACGCTGAACGCGGGCGGCGTCGCCGCCCCGAGGGTGGGTGCCGCAACGGGGACTGCGGCAGAGTAGAAGGTCGGCCGATACAGCCAGGCGTTGGTGCGCCACAGGTCGAAGTTGCCGCCACTCGACAGTGCGATCACCATTCGGCCTTGAGCGTCGAGCCATGGCATCAGGAACGCCCCGTAGTTACCGCAACTGCTGCACTTCATGTCCTGGCTGACAGGAATCTGCTGCACGGTCTGCCACGGGCCCTGCGGTGCCGCGGCGCGGTCGATGAGCAGGGTCGTACCCCACCACTCGTCACGTTTAGTGACCGACACGAAGGTATCGCCGAACCACTGCACGCTCATTGGATTGGCGGTGTTGCGCGATGAAACCGGCACCGCCGACGCTGCGGATGCGGCCCATCCAGTACCGGTCCAGTACTCCGGCGCGGCATCGAAGTGACCGCGCGGCACTCTCGCCAGGTACGTGTTGGGCATGCACGTGGCGTCGAACTGAGCGACGCTGTTGACGTTGTTGGTGAACTGTCGGTAGCAGTGGCTGTACAGGTAGCTGTGGGCATCGGTCGATACAGCGGACCAGCCGTACAGGCGCGTGGACGAGTCAGCGGCCGGCTCGAAGTAGATCTGCTGCAGCGTCACCGGATCGAGAATCGCCAGCCAGGTGCGCACCGGAGCGGCCGGATGGGTGGCCCCAGCGCCGTTCGGGTTGTGCATCTCCACCATGAAGATCCACAGGTTGCCGTCGTAGCCGATCTCACCGTCGAGCGGCCAGAACCATGTTCTGCTGTCGATGGTCTGCGCGTCGCCGATGAAGTCACGCCCGCGGCTGCCCTGCACGGTGAAGCAGGTTCCCTGCTGCACGATCGCGCCGTTGTGGACGGCGTTGGTCGCGGCGCCACTGGCAACATCGGACGGGTGGTCGTTGCGCAGGTTCTCGTCGTTGCTGAAGTGCAGGTCCTGAAACATCCACAGCACCCGACCATCGGGCAGCGGAAAGGCGCGCGGATAGTCGCCTCCGCCAAAACCCTGCGTCGTACCGGTGGCGCCAAGGCCCGGCACGGCGAACAGTGCGTCGAGTTGCACCTCGTTCAGCGCTTCACGCCCGCAACCCGG
>JAYURF010000226.1:0-5073 GCA_043756365.1 Acidimicrobiales bacterium | reverse complement strand
GCCGTGCCGGACGCCTCCTCAGCTGCCGAACGCACCCCCAACGATTCGGCCAGCGACGAAACGGCCAGCGGTGACGGGGGGCACATTCGAGCTTGGGTGATCGGCGGTCCGCTGCTCGTGCCATCTACACCGGGGGCAGGCGGGCGGCGGCGACGGTTGGCCCGCCCGGGTCTGCTGTGGCCGGCACTCGTGGCTGCGGTGATCGCGCTGCCGTTGCGCGGGCTGTACCTCGGTACGGGCAGCTCGATGGAGGAGGGCTTCATGCTCGTCTTCCCCCACGAAATGCTCGACGGCAAGGTGCCCAACGTCGACTTCTTGCACCTCTACGGTCCGGGCGCGCTCCATGTGCTGATGGGCTGGTACCGGGTGTTCGGGTACACGCTCGGCAGCGAGCGCACGTTCGGCCTGCTCCAACACGTCGGGCTGATCTTCGGTGTCTACGCGCTCTGCCGGGCGTGGGGTCACCGCCTGGCAGCCACCTCGGCAATCGTCGCCACCTTGTTGGTGCTGACCCCGATCGGGCTGTCGGCATTGGCGTGGGAAGGCGGAGTCGCTCTCGGCACCTGGAGCGTGGTGTGCGGGATACGGGCGCTCCACACCACCGGGCGCGACCGTACGCTCGCGCTGCTCGCCGCCGGCGCCCTGGCCGGGCTGGCACTATCGTTCCGGCCCGACCTCGTCCTGGCGCTCGCGCTCGCCCTCGCGTTCATAGCCTGGAAGATGCGTTCCGTGCGACCGATCGCGATCGGCGCTGTCGTCGGGCTGATCCCGATGTGGCTACATCTCGCCGTCGCCGGCGTCGGTGCGTCGTGGCGCGGCATGGTCGCCGATCCGGTCCGGTACCTGCGTCCCGGCCGTGAACTGCCCCGACCACCCAGCTTCTCCAAGGTCGACGGTGCCCTGCAGGCCGTGGTCGAGGGCCCACTCGACGCGCCGTGGTGGAAACTCCCTGCGCTCGATGCCAGCCACCAGTTGTTCATCTGGTTCTTCGTCGTCAT
This sequence comes from Acidimicrobiales bacterium, assembly GCA_043756365.1. GTDB lineage: Bacteria > Actinomycetota > Acidimicrobiia > Acidimicrobiales > Ilumatobacteraceae > VFMC01. Next base: position 4,075 of record JAYURF010000226.1, on the reverse strand, counting down.
CATCTGCGCGATCGGGATCGTCGTCATCGTCGCGTTCCTCATCCGCCGCGACGGGTCGACACCGCAGCGCATCACCCTGCTCGCCGGCTCACTGTTCGGGCTCGGCATGCTCGGACAAGCCCTGCAACGCCCCGACAGCACGCATCTGGCATGGGGGTCGTGCGTGTCGTTCGCGCTGGTACCCGCTGTCGTACGCGAGCTCGCCGACCGACGCCCGCGTGGCGTGCCGGCGCCCGCTCCCCGCGGTCGCCACGACCTGTTTGCCGCCGGTATCGCGGTCGTGACGTTGCTGGTGGTGTGCCCGTTCTACACGTACCGGACCTATCTGTTGTACAGCAGGATCAGCATCGGCCAGAAGATCGGCGGCTATGAGGTCAGCCGCGGTGATCAACGGTTCTACTTCGGCAACGAGGCGTTGCAACGCGCCAGCCAGGCGGCGATCGACGACCTCGACGCGCTCAGCTCACCCGGCGAGCGGTTGGTGGTCGGCCCGGCCGATCTGAGCCGCACCATCTACAGCGACGTCGTGTTCTACTTCATGTTCCCCGAGCTCACCCCAGCCACCTACTTCATCGAGATGGACCCTGGCCTGGCCGACCAGCGGGGCTCGAGTCTGGCCGCCGACGTCGCCTCCGCCGACTGGCTGCTCCTGACCAACTTCTGGACCGGGTGGTACGAGCCGAACGCGTCGAGCGAGTTCGGCAGCGATGAACCAAACCAGGTGGTTGCCGACCGGTTCTGCCTCGTCGGCAACTACGAAGACGCCCTCGTGCTGCTGTACCGCGCCTGCGCCAGTGGCGACGGGGTGAGCCCGGCAGGAATCGGCATCGGCGCCCAGCGGCGGGCCTCGCTCGAGCGTGAGCTCGCCGAGGCCGCCGCCCTCAGTCGGCCGTAGCGGGCGGGGGCCCCGACGCGGCCGCCTTGTCACGGCGCGACCGACCGAACTGCAGGTACAGCGACGGCACGATGAACAAGTTGAGGATCGTCGCCACGACCAGACCGCCGAGGATCACGATCGCCATCGGGTACTCGATCTCTTGCCCCGGCAGTTCACCCGACATCACTAGCGGGGCCAACGCCAAACCGGTCGTCAGCGCGGTCATCAGGATCGGTGCCAGCCGCTCGACCGCCCCCCGGATCACCAAATGCGGACCGAAGATCTCACCCTCTTCGCGTTCGAGGTGTTGGTAGTGACTGACGAGCATGATCCCATTGCGGGCCACGATGCCGAGCACCGTGAAGAATCCCACGAGCGAGCCGAGGGAGATGATCCCCCCGGCATAGAACACCGCAAGCGCCCCTCCCACCAACGCCATCGGGAGCGTGAAGAACGACAGCAACGCCAACCGGAAGCTGCGGAACGACATCATCAGCAGCAAGAAGATGCCCCCGGCGGCCACCAGCGCCCACTTCGAGAGTCGGCTCTGCGCGGCTTGCCGTTCGGCGTACTCGCCGAGCAGCACGGCGTGGTAGCCGAGCGGGAACTCAACCTCATCGAGCCGGTCCTCCAGTTCATCGACGACAGAACCGAGATCTCGCCCGCGTACGTTGGCGTCCACATCGAGGCGGCGCGACGCGGCCTCACGCTTGATCGCGTTCGGCGTCGACGCGATCCGCACGTCGGCGATCTCGGCGAGCCGCACGTGCCCGCCGTCGGGTGTGTCGAGTTGCAGGTTCTCGATGTCGGTCACGCTGTCGCGGATCCCGGGAGCGCTCCAGACCTGGACGTCGAAGGCTTGGCCATCGTGGAACAGGTCACCGACCTCCTCGCCGGACACGATCGTCGAGGCGGCACGGCGCACATCGCCCGGCTTGATCCCGTAGCGCTGTGCGGCGGCCAAGTCGACCTCGACCTCCACCTGGGGCACGTTGGTGATCAACTCGACATGTTCCTCCACGACTCCGTCGATGGACGCCAGCACGTCGAAGATCTCCTCACTCTTGTCCGTGAGCACCGCGAGGTCGGGGCCGAAGATCCGCACCACGATCGCGTCGGATGAGCCGGCCAGCACCTCCCTCGTGCGTTCCTTCAGATAGGTCTGCACGTCGCGTCGAAGGCCGGGGTAACCATCGACGACCTCCTGGATCTTGGCCAGGGTCTCGTCGTAGTCGGCCTCCGGATCGACGCTGATCCAGTTCTCACCGAAGTCGACACCGACCACTTCGTCGGCGAGCAGCGCTTGGCCGATGTGCGCCCCGAAGTTGCGCACGCCCGGGATGGCGCGTAGTTCCTTGCTCGCCTGGGTGGTGATGCGCGTTTCCTCGGCCAGCGACGTCCCGGGCTTGGTCACCCAGTGCATCAGGAAGTCGCGCTCTTTGAAGTCGGGCAGCAGCTCCTGCCCGAGTCGAGGGACCACCACGGCACCGGCCAGAATGATGGTGCACGCGCCAAGCAGTGCCGGGGTGGGCTTCTTGACGATGGCCGTGAGCGCCGAGGAGTACCACCGTTGGAGCACCCGGACCAGCGGCGAGCCGCGATGACCCAGCTTTCCCACCGAGAGCAAGATCATGCTGAGCGCCGGCGTGACCACGAGCGCGATCGACATCGACACGATCACCGCAAGGGCGTAGGAGAACGCGAGCGGACGGAAGAACGCGCCGGTGAGGCCATCGAGGAAAAACACCGGAAGCAGGGCGAGCGCCTCGATCAGCGAGGCATAGACCACCGCGCCGCGCACCTCCAGCGAGCTCTCGAGGATGATCGACGCCGTCGATCGGCCGCTTCCGACCGCGCGCGCTTCGCGCAGACGTCTGATGATGTTCTCGATGTCGACGATCGCGTCGTCGACGATCGCTCCGAGCGCGATGATCAGACCAGCGAGGATCATCGTGTTGATCGACGCGTCGCGCCACGCCAGCACCATCATCGCCGCCATCAGTGACAGCGGGATCGTGATCACGCTGATCAGCGCGCTGCGCCAATCGAACAGGAACAGGGCGAGCACGACGACGACCAGCAACGAGCCGAGCAGCAACGACTTGCCGAGGTTGTTGATCGCCGTCTCGACGAACGTTGCCGGGCGGAAGATGGTGGTGTCGATCTCGATGCCCGGCAGCCCGGGGCGCATCTCGTTGATCGCCGCCTCGACGCCCTCGGTCACGTCGAGCGTGTTGCCCCACGGCAACTTCTCGACGATCAGCATCAGACCCGGGCCATCGTTGATCACCGCATCGCCGATCATCGGCTGCGGTGCCTCCACGAGCGTGGCCACGTCCGACAGGCGCAGCGGTTTCCCGTTGCGTTCCTCGATCACCACCTGCCCGAGATCGGACGGCTTCACGATCGGGAGTTGATGCTCCACCTGCAGGCGTTGGGTCGGCGTCTCGATGAACCCACCGGTACCGATGTGCGCCCCCGGCGAGAAGCGCAGGATGCCCGCGGCGAGCGCGTCGGCGCTGGTCTCCATCACCTGGTTGAGCGTGACATCGTTGGCGGCGAGCCGCTCCGGGTCCACCTGCACCTGCATCATCCGCAACTGCTCACCCCAGATGGCCACGTTGGCCACGCCGGGCACCCGCAACAGCCGGCCGCGGATCTTCCAGTAGCTGAGCATCGACATGTCGATGACCGAGTACTCATCCGACGAGATCCCGATCTTCATCACCCTGCTGGTGGCCGACAACGGCTGGAGGATGAACGGCGGCGCGGCCCATGTCGGCAACGTCGCGGTGATGCCCGCGAGGCGTTCCTGCACGAGCTGGCGGGCATCGAACAGGTTGGTGCCGCGCTCGAAGATCAGCTCGATCGACGACAGTTGCGGGACCGACTTCGACCTCAGCACAGCGAGGTTGGGTAGTCCGTTGAGCGCCTGCTCCATCGGGATCGTGATGAGCGACTCGATCTCCGATGCGGACAATCCGAACGACGAGGTCTGCACTTCCACTCGGGGAGGTGCGAACTCGGGGAACACATCGATGGGGGTGTTCTTGAGCTGCCCGAATCCGAACGTCATCATGGTCACGCCCAAGGCGACGACGATGAACCGGAACCGAAGACTCCTTTCGACGATCCAGCGCATGATCATGACGCCGGTTACTTCCCGATGCCGGTCTCGGCGCCGAACAGCTCGGCAGC
>JAYURF010000225.1:0-1880 GCA_043756365.1 Acidimicrobiales bacterium | reverse complement strand
CGCTCGTTTCGTCTGCCCTGGGCCGAGATCCCAGAGGCGGGGTGCCACAACGCTGGGTGGGAAGGTACCACGATTAGTGGGCGCGAAGCAACGCCCCTGGCCCTGGTGCGACGATGTTTGCAGCCGCAGCGGGGCTCGCCGGGTCGCGGCGACGGGGCAGCGGCGGAAGGCACCACGGGATCAACAACAGGGGCAGCACCAGCGACCGCTGCCTGGTGAGAATGCCGAGATTGCCGATGCTGGTGAACGCCAGGCCGAACATCATCACCACCGCCAGGGCAAACACCACGTACGGGCTGCGCCGAATCATCTGCACGACGTTGGCGAAACGGCGCCACCCGAGCACCCCAGTCGCTAGCAGCGCCGTCATCTCCACCGCCGGCAACAACTCCGCCAGGCTCCGCGCCTCGTGCAGCAGCGGGCGCGTCACTGTGCGCAGAATTGCGTACGGCCACGTCTGCGGGCCGTTGAGATCGATCGTCGCAAAACCCGAGCCACCTTGCTCACTGCGGCGTTCGGTCTCTTCAAAGATCTTGGTGACGGACGATTGCGCAACCTGATCGTCCGCATCGTTCGCAGCTGGCTCCAGGTACCGAATCGCAAACGCAGCGACGAACGAGAGACCGACTACGGCGATGCCGGCAAGCACGACCATCGCGAAACGCGACCGTTCGCGGCCTTCCCCGCCGCGTACCAACAACCCGCCGATCAATGCCACCGCAACCCCGGCGAGCCACATGCCTGCCATGTGCGGCCGGACGAACGCGGCACCGCTCAGGCCGAGCGCAGTGAACGCCACCGAGCGCACCGCCCGCCCCCGTCCCACCAGACGAGCGCACCCGTACGAGGCGAGACCGAGGCACAGCATCATCCACGCTTCCTTGCCGATCGACGATGGCCAGTACACCATGCTCGGCAGCCCGAGCACCAAGATCGCGTAGCGCCGCACGGCCAGGCCGGGTACAGCGATGGTGGCGGCACGGATCAGCAGCACCGCCCCCCAGAACGCCATCCAGCCGAACAGCATGAACCCGGCGAGCCGGCTCGACCCGAACACCGTGTACACCGTTGCAGTGAGCCGCTCGATGAACTGCGTACCGGTGCCCGCTGGGATTGCCCTGAACGCCGAGGTCCGGCCATCGCGGATCTCTCCGGCGAGCGCCTTACCGAACTCGTGGTAGCGGCCGGCGTCGGCGGCCCCGCCGTACGCGTCGAACGCGATCCAGTAGCGAGCGGCCGACCCGGCGAGTTTCAGCCCGAGACCGGCGAACGCGATGAGAGCCAACTCGCGGTCGTTGGGGAAGGCCCGCTGGATCAGCGGAATGCTGAGGGTCACGATCAACGGCGCGACCACCAGCGCACCCCACACGTCGTACGACAGGCGCTGCATCGCCCACCCGAGGAACAGAACGTACACAGCGGCGCACCCCACCATGGCTCGACCGGCCCAGGGGTTCATCTCACGCCCGGCTCTTGGCCAGCTTGCGCTTTCTCGCCGCCAACGGTCGGGCCCCGTACTCGTAGTAGTCGGGGCGCTCCGGGGCTTCACCAACGACGGTCAGCAGCAGCGGGGCCTGGGTGAGCGTGCGGATGATCTCGATCGTTCGGGTCGCCGACTCGATGTAGGTGTGCCCGAGCCGCACGACCACCACGATCACATCGGCACGGGGCACGATCTCGAGCACCTCCGCTGTGGCCCCCACCGGCGAACTGTCGACCACGACGGCGGCGAACTCGCGCGACAATTGCTCCAGCATTCGCGCGGTCACTCGGGCGAGGTCGCCCGGGTTGCCGGTTTCGATGGTGACGCAGCGTTCTCCGATCGAGCACCTGTCAGTGTTCGATCTCACCGGCGCAATCGGCTCCCCGGGCGACCTCGC